>JADHUX010000010.1 GCA_016784285.1 Parcubacteria group bacterium | reverse complement strand
CTAAGAGAAATCTGTATAATTTTACACTTCCAAATTGAATACGTGTTATTTTTTGCTTACTATGTCCTGATGTTTTGTACCCAATCTTTACTTTTATTTTAAGACAATTCATAAAATTGACTAATTGATCTCTGTCTTTAGAGGTAAAGTCAAAATGCCTACCATCAGATGACATACTTCCATCAGTTGTCATAAGTCCTATAGCATAGGCAAAATCAGAAGACCATTTTATATCAACCTTATTTCTCTTCATTCTTTTTTTAGTAACATTATCCCCCATACATAAATATTACCAAAAATATATAACTGGCTCAAGTATATAGCGTATACCATTGTGTATAAATAAAAAAATAACATTTGTTGTTATTTTTTTATTTCTCTTCTTTTTTTGGGGCTTCAATTTTAGCTTCTTCTGTTTTTTCTTCTACGGTTTCTGTTATCTCTTCTTTCTTTTCTTCTTTTACTTCTTCTACTACCTCTTCTGCCTTCTTCGCTTCTTCTTGTGCTTTAGCTTCTGCTTCTTCTACTGCTTTTTTAGCAGCTTCTTCATCTGCTACTTTTTTAGTTGCTTCTTCTGTGTCACTTACTGTCTGTAAGTCTACCATTGTGGCATGACGCATTTGTCGTTTGATTTCTTTCGCTGCTTTTTCACGAATATGATAAAGCTTTGCTCGACGAACCTTTGATCGTTTTATAATTTCTATTTTATCAATAATTGGAGAATATAGTGGGAATATTTTCTCTACACCTACACCACTTGCAACCTTTCTTACTGTAAATGTCGCTCCAGCTTCATTTCCATGCTTATGTGCAAGCACAAGACCTTCAAAAGCTTGAAGTCGAGTCTTTCCTTTTTCTTGGATTTTCTGCCACACACGTACAGTATCTCCAGCACGAATACCGAGTTTTTGTCTACTTTCCATATTTACTGGAGAAACCTTTATTCCAGATGTTGCTTCTGTTGTAGCCATAATGATAGACACTTTAACACAATGTACTCAAATTAGCAATAATTAACCGTTTTTAAGTGTTTCTAGTGCTTTTTGGAAATCTTCTGGTAAATCCGCTTCTACCTCAACTTTTTCTTCGTTTATTAGAGAGAATGCAATAGATCTAGCGTGAAGCGCTAACCGGCCAAAACCAAGCTCACAGGAGCGCTTAGGAGCATAAAGCTTGTCACATACTACTGGGTAGTTTATAGCTTTCAAATGCACACGTATCTGGTGAGTTCTGCCTGTTTTAGGGGATACTTCAAGATATGAGAAATCTTTGTTTTTCTCTAGCACTTTGTAATCTGTAATAGCTTCTCGAAGCTCTCCTCGTGCTCCACGCTGTGCTGACCATCTCCTGAAATCACTTTTGCTCTTTCCTATTGGTCTGTCTATTGATCCGTCTTCCTCTTTGATAGCACCGTAAACAAAAGCATTGTAAATCTTTTTAGTTGTTCTTTCTTGGAATTGTTTTTTTAAATTTTCAAAAGATTCTTGCGTCTTTGCAAGCACTATAACCCCTGAGGTCTCTCTGTCTAACCTATGTACTACTCCTGGGCGTGCTATTTTTTTACCATTGTATTGTGCGGGTTCACCCACATCTACCATACTCGGATAATTCTTAACAACCCAGTCAGTTAGACTTGGTTCATCTGTCTTCCCGTCAGAATGCACCACAAGACCAGCCGGTTTATCAACCACTAGCACTTCGTCATTTTCAAATATAATTTTTATATCCATAAAGTATATAATAAACAGAATTTGTTGAAATGAACAGTCTATGCTAAATTTTATACAGAATAGTTAATATATAATTTAAGGAACATACTCTATAAAAAGAAAGGTGGTGACCAGTGAGATCTTTACAAATATTTGTTTTGCTTGCCATCTTAGCGTTGGCAACTGGCTGTTTTGGTAAAATAGGTAAATTTCGTACATTAAATAAATCTTACAAAGAGACTGACTTAGTTTTTGAAGAAGCTCTTTTAGGAAAGTGGACTATTAGTTATACAGGTATAGAATTTAATTTTAGTAAAGATAAAAAAGATGGATATTATTACTACAGATTAGAGTTAACAAAAAAAGGTAAGACTGTATTTACAAAAGCTTTTTTATCTAAACTGGAAGAAAATTATTTTTTAGATATATATCCTGAGGAAAATTCTTCTACTGCTGATAATGATTTTATGTCTGAACTTTTTCATTATGTTATAAAGATTGATTTTAATGATGATACCCCCGCAATAACCCCGTTCAACAAAAAAACCAAATGGTTATCTGAAGAAGATGTAAAAGGTGTTAATCCTCTTTTTTCAGTAGTAGGAAATCTTCTTTATATACCTAAACAACTCATTGTTACAACAACAGATATTATACGAGTATTTCTTATAGAACATGGCAACGACGACAGAGCTTTCCCAAAGAAAAATAGGATTAAACTTAAGAGAATTACTGAAGAAGATAAGCGTCTTTCTCTACAAAGCATAGACAACGAATTAGATGATTTCTTAAAGTAAAACAACAAACCTTTAGTGGTAAAGCACCACTAAAGGTTTTGTTTTGTTTAAATACATCTAAATCTCACCGATAACAAAAAACACCACGGAAGTGGTGTTTTTTGTTATTTGTGGGCGATGAGGGATTTGAACCCCCGACCTTTTCAGTGTAAATGAACTGCTCTACCAACTGAGCTAATCGCCCCCCCTTTATATAAAGAAGTATATAGAAAAAATATAAATTATCAACTTGTGCCCCTGCCAGGAATCGAACCTAGAGCCACTCCTTAGAAGGGAGTTGTTTTATCCGTTAAACTACAGGGGCGTAAAAAATTAAAAACGTAAAGTGTAAAGTTAAAAATAACAATAAAGAACTAAAATGTAAATAGTGGTTTATTATTTTGCATTTTTCGCTTTTAGTTTTGAGATTATAACGATGGGTCAACAAGATTTACTTTATTTGTTTTTAAATTATCAAACTCTTTTTCTTTTATCTCAAAGAAGTTAATTGTATCTAATAATAATGTCCTGTTTACAGTCTCTACAGAAACGTTGGTATTACTATCTACAAGAAATATTTCCCCATAATTTATCTTAAAAAATAAATACGAGCTAATTATAACAACAATAACATTTATAACGATAAACAAAATAAATATTTTTTTCCATATAGTGCGCATATTAAATCTATTACGTATTTTGTTCATACGTCTTTGTTTTAACCTATCACCAAAAAAATCTTTTATTGTTTTATTACCTATCATATTATTTTAACTTAACTACATTTATACTGAGAAAACCTTTCCAAATACCAGAACTGATTTTACTTTCATTGTCATAAATAACCTGAAGACTAGCTTGTGAAACACTAATCTTAAATGACATTTTTTCAATTAATGTAATAAACTGAAATACATCTTCCCACTTACCTTCTATATTAAGATCAAGTTTAAGTAATTCACTTATATTATTTGCCTTACCTTCATCAACATTTACAGACACAACCTCTGTATCCACACCCACATCTCTACTTAATTCTTCAATCTCTTCAATAAAGTTTACAATCTTATCATCTACTACAAAATACGTATCGAGCTTTAATCTATTCTCTTGTGTATCTTTTATTAAATCTTTAACGGATCTTAATTTGACCTCTCTTTGAATAGCAGCATCAGTTTCGTTAGTCATTAGAGATATCATTTTATTTTTCTCTTTTATATTATAAAAAAAGAAAGAATAAGAAATAATCACAGCGATCGTTAGTATCGTCATGAACATAAATATTTGTTTTGTAGTTTTCAGTTTATCCATAATCTAAAATTTTCCTTTTATACTTATAGAAAACTCTATGTTTCTATCTGAAGCAAGATTAGATATAGGTAATACTACTTCTGAAAATATATTTTCTTTTTTTAAGTCTTTCTCAAACTGTAGGAGTATATCTCTTTTTGATGCTACCCCAGAGGTAATAATGGCTCCACTATTGTCTTGTTGTTTTTTATAAAATAATTCGTTAATCTTTATACCTGACGGTCTTTTGTCTAAAATTTTTCTAAATGCTGTTGAAAGTAATACATTATCTTCTGAGATAGACAATATGTTTAATTTTTGTTGTGTATCATTTAATATTAAACCTGACCCACTTTGTTCTCGTTTTTCAACTGATTTTTTAATGATCTCTGCATGTTCTTTTATAATATTAAATTTAAAATTAGATAATATGTACGAAGGCACAAGAAGTGTTCCTGCTATGAGTGTAGTAAGAAAAATAGCTGTTAATACTATTATAATAATCCGTAATTTATATTCGTTAATTATTACTTTTTTGTCTTTTTGTGATAAGAGGTTACGCATATTGTTTAAAATTATACAGCATCACGTAAAGCGAGCCCTATAGCTGTTGTATACGAAAAAGAATTAAAACGATCTATTTCTGGTATAAAATCATCAAATGAAAATGCATTTACCCAAACATTTGCCCTCTCAACAGGTATCTTCAAACTACCAGACAAAAACTCAGGGAAGCCAGCAAGATTTGAATTTCCTCCACATATTATGATCTTACTAATAGGGTCAACACGATCCCCCATTTCATTTGTACGAGTTGCCCAATATCTATAATGTTTGTTTATATCATCCTTAAAAGATTCTGCGACTTTCATAAGTTCTGTAAATAATTTTTTATTGTCTTTAGTTTTGATAAGTCCTTCTTCGTTTTTTATATGATCAGCCTCTTCACTAGATACAGATAAATTTGTCATGATCGCATTAGTAAGAGCTCCTTCCTCAACTTCAAGTGTAGATGTAAAGCTTAGTACATCATTACTTACAATAGAAAGACCTGTTTTTGTCTTACCAAAGTCAACAACCATATATGTACCTTTATCTCCTTTAGTTATAACTGCTCTAGCTATAGCCTGAGCTTCTATCTCAAGAGAAAGCAATGTTAGTCCTGCGTTTTTAAATGCGTCAGTATATTTTGTTATTGTTTGCTTTGGATATACAGCTACAGCTACATCTAAATGTTTTTGTTTATCTTCGTGTTTAGGTAATATTTCATAATCAAAAACCGCTACTGAAGGAGAAATCGGTACATGTTCTTCAAGCTTAAATTCTATAATATTTCTAATGTCTTTATCTGATACAGATTCTGGTATCTGTGTTTTAAACAGGTAAGCTTTTTCTTCAGGAAGAGAAGCGTGTACAAAATCTATATTATATTTATCTTTAAGTTTTTTTAAAATATCAGTAAGAGCTTCGACGTTCTGTATTTCACCTTTTGAAATAACTCCATTTGGAATAACATAACTTCCATATCTGTTTAATACCCTGTCTCCATGTTTATCTTTAAATTCTATAAAATGAACTGAGTTGTCAGAAATATCAATACCAACTGCAGGGGTTGTTAGAAACTTTGGAGTTGGAAAAATCCTCGCAAAAAAACTTTTATTTTTTATAGGTTGCATTGTTTATATTATATCGTGAGGTTCTTGCTATTGAAAGAGAAGAATGTTTATTTTGTACTAATAAATTTTTATCGCAACAATAAAGACTATGGCCGCAAGAGCAAATATAAATGTCAAAATATTAAAATACTTAAAAGCAAATTTGCTCATTTCTTCTCCAAAAACTTTCATAATATACCCAACAATAAAAAATCGTAAAAACCTAGATATAGCTGAAGCTATTAGAAATGTAATAAAATTAATACTAAAAAACCCTGCGGAAATCGTAAAGATTTTGTAAGGAATAGGTGTAAAACCAGAAATAAATATTGCCCAAAATGCATTTTGATCAAAAAGTTCTTTTACAACAACCATATGGTCACTTAGATTATATGTCGCTATCAACCACTGACCTACGCTATCAAAAAGCAAAAACCCTATAGCATACCCAAACACTCCCCCAAGCACAGACCATACTCCTGTAAGTGCAGCATAATAAAACCAGTTTTTCTGTTGTTTAGAACCTAATATTGCAATTAAAATAAAATCAGGTGGGATCGGAAAAAAGGAAGCTTCTGCAAATGAAAAAAAAGAAAGCCAACCCTTTGCGTGAGTGCTTCCTGCGTGCTTGAGCATCCAGTCGCGTATACTTATTTTTATTTTTCTTAAATAAGTTGTCATTTGTTGTTTCTTTTATCTAAAAAGCTTTGGAGTATGAGAGCTGCTGCTGAAGCGTCTATCATTTTGCTTTCTCCTTGTGTGTTTCTTACTTGTGAAGATGTAAGAAACTCTGGTTCAAACGTAACTAAAGCATCTGAGAACTCTTTTAACTTTTCTACAAAATCTTTAGTGTCTTTCATAACAAGATTTTCTTCTCCTTTATAGTTTACAGACTCACCTATAACTATTTCGTTAATATTCTCTTCTTCTATAATACTCTTAACATTATAAACCAAATCTTTGTCGTTTGGTAAAACAATCTTTGGTAATGCAAAGTTACCACCCTCATCTGAGACAGCAATACCTACCTTCTTAGTACCAAAATCAATACCTAAAATTCTTTTTAGCTCCGAATTACTCATATTAAACAAATGTTACGAATAATATAAACGCAATCATAAGTACTGAAAGCACCATTATTACAACTTGTGTATTTTCTTTCATATTATAAATCTGCGGAGAGGGAGGGATTCGAACCCTCGAAGGAGTTTCCCCCTTAGCTGTTTTCAAGACAGCCGCCTTCAACCACTCGAGCCACCTCTCCATTTATTTAATTGTACCGTATCGGTGGCTCTCGTATTTGTCCACTCTCGCGCCTCACTTCGTTCGGATTCAAAGCAACACTGTTGCTTTTTCATACCTCTCCAATATTCTATATATTAAGCTAAATTCTTACCATAAACAAGTTTTTATCAAAATCGTTGTTACGTAACATGCTACGTAGCAAGCCTATGCTATACTTAGCACTATGGAACAAGAACCTATAAACTTAAATACAAAAATCAAAAAAGAGTTCTCCCTTTGGGCTGAAGGTAAACATATAGACTTTTGGTCAGTAAATCATACACTCGCAGGTGGTGTTATTGCTGGAGTATCTATACTTAGTTATGTTCCCTTTTGGACTAGTATTATTGTTTTATTTTCACTTACTATAATTTGGGAAATATATGAAACAGTTAAAGATATCCACGAAACAACAGAAAACCGTATAGTGGATGTCATCGTCGCAGTAATAGGTTATGTAGGTATGTATACGACAATGAAAGCTGAAGTATTAAACAATGTTATATTATTTTCTATAGTGACTATATCTTTTATAACATTAAATATACTAGGAAATATGGCTTACAGAAAACGACAAAAAGAACTAAAACAATAATATTGATACTTTTATAAAAATACCCTACAATATAAACATGGCTAAAATACTTATAATAGAAGACGACAACTTCCTTCTTGAAATGCTTACAAAAACAAGCACACAAGAAGGTCTTGATATCAAGATCGCTGTAGATGGAGAAGCAGGTCTCGCAAATATAAAAGCTGAAAAGTTTGATCTTATATTACTTGATCTTATATTACCTAAGCTTCCAGGACTTGAATTACTAAAGCAATTAAGAGATGAGGGTGACAATACACCTGTTATAGTACTGTCTAATCTATACGACAAAGAAAGTATAGACTTAGCCAAGTCTCTCAAGATAAAAGACTACATAATAAAAGCTCAAAGTACACCTAAAGAGATAATAGAAAAAGTTAAAACTTTTCTAACAAATAACAACAAGACACTCTCATAAACAGAATAAATAAAATACCTTACAATGATTGTAAGGTATTTTATTTTTTTATAGGAAGTGTAAAGAAAAATGTTGAACCTTTGTTTTCTGTGCTTATAAATCCAACTTTACCACCATGTTCTTCTATTATATTTTTTGTTATAAACAATCCTAATCCAGAACCTTCTGTATGCATAGCTATCGCTCTGTCATCTCGGAAGAATTTTGAAAATATGTCTGCTTGAGCTTTTGCTGCTATACCAATACCATTATCCTTAACACTGTATTTAATATTTTTACCTTCCACCTCTAAAGTAACGTCTATTTTACCTTTATTTTTAGTATACTTAATTGCATTATCTATAAAATTATCGACTACAACTTTTATCCTATCAGCATCTGCTACAACCTTGGGTATTAAGGTTATGGTTTTATTAAATGTCATTGTTATGTTTCTTTTTGCGACATCGTCTCTTCTATCTTTAACTGCATTTTCAATAATTTTTTCTAAATCAATACTTTCTGACTTATAAGTAAAGCTTCCTTCTTCCATCTCTGTAACTCTAAGTAGCCGTGACGTAAGTTCTATTAATGTGTCTGTACTTTTTATAATATTTTTTACAAATCTTTCTTTGTCAACATCTTTTACAGCCTCATCTAACAAACTTGGTGCCGTCCATTTGATACCGTTAAGTGGTGTTAAAAACTTATGCGACATAATGGTCAAATACTCTGACTTCATTTTATTTAAATGCTTTTCTCTAGAAATATCTCTTATTATTTTCAATTTTTCACCACGAGCTTTACTAAGCTCTACATTAATTATTTTAAAAGTAAGTTCTTTGCCGTACTTGTCTTTAAAAGAGTGTTCTTTTTCACTAACTGAACCAAAGCTTTCAAACAAAGCATTAAATAATGATGGTTTATTTTTAATTTCTGCTTTTGTTTTATATAAAATCTCAGAAGCAGAGATCCCTAAAAATCTCTCTGCTGTACTATTGACTGAGAGTATCTTGCCTAACTTATTGTGCACAATAAGTCCTTCCACCATATTCTCTACTATTTCTTTTTGTCGTTCTCTCAATAACTTCTTTTCGTCTTCTTGTTCAGAAATCCTTGAAGTAAATAAAACCGAAAATCTAGTAAATACTAAAACAATCGCAACAAAAAGTGGTATAACAAGAAATGTTATATAAGCTATGTTTGTAAAGTTACCAGGGTATACATAAAACAAAGCAATGTTTATAACTACAAATGCAAATATTGCTGCTATTATTAAAAAAGTATTTTCTTTTATAGACTTCATATATTCTTATACTTAATCTAACATAAAAATAAATTCTATTAAACAAAACACACACCGCCCTACGCGTAGGGCGGTGTGTGTTTTGAATATTGTATAAAACTAAAAGTAGATTACATTGAACCTCCTCCTATTTTATTACGAGCTTTCGCTAGTTTATACAATCCTGTGATAACCAAAATGAATCCTAGACCTACACCAATAGCGTGTGCTATAGATGATCCTGCAGGTCCCAAGAATGACGGGAATGATTCTACTCCTGTATACATCCAAATAAGGATATGTGAATCTCCAACACCGTAAAGCAAAACACCCCAAGCTATAAAGTAAAAAGCAGACTGAAACGCTGTACCTTTATATATTCTTGCAACCAAATATGCCACCAAAGCTGTCATAGTAAGGAGAATAATTTCTACCAAAAGAGTTACGAACACTTCTGGTATACCGTTAGCGCTTACGTTAAGAAATGTACCTACTTTTTCATAAGAAAGCATTACTGGGAATACTAAAATCAAGTCTATTATTATAATAGCGAATACTATTGATTTTAGTTTTGAAATTCCATTCATAATATAATTTATTAAATTAAATAATTACTGTCGACCGTAACATAGCTTAGATTATCTCATACTACTCTCACAGTAAGCAACAAAGTTATCCTACTATTGCCCTAAACTATTAATCAAATCAGGTCTATCTTCCCCATTAACAACTATTTCACCTAATGCTCCTCTGTCTACAGCTCTACTGAGAGCGTGATCTACTAAACGCAGTACTCCAGGAACTTCTGTTTTAGTCTCAACCACAACTGACCCTCCAGCTGGGACAAGAGTAGTTTGTACGTTCTTTAGTGGTGATGAAGTTAGATCACCTTCCTTATAAACACGGTCAAATATTCCACCTATTATATGAAAGCTTGAAATATTCTGACCAGAATTACCGAAAAATATCCTTATAGTTTCTCCTACATTAGACATAAGAGCTCTTTCTCCTGTAAGTGCATTTAACCTTCCGTTAAAAGTATAATATTCTGGTTGTTCTTTTAATAACTTCTTTTTATCTAATTTTTGAAACCCACCATCTCCTAAATCACCTTTTGTATAAAGCTCTCCTTGCATGACATAATACTCTTTGTCTACCTTAGACAAACCTCCTTCTGGCTCTACAAGTATCATGCCGTACATACCACGTGCAATGTGTGTTGGTACATGACCACTACCACAATGGTAAATATAAAGACCAGGACGTGTTGCTTTAAACTCAAAAGACTTTGTCTCACCTGGCGCCACTTTAAGAAGCTCTGCTCCACCCATAAAACCAAGTACAGCATGAAAATCTACCGAATGCTCCCCATGACCAGATATATTGTGAGTATATTCTTTATCAGACCTGATACGAGCAAGATCTTCTGGTCCATGACCGTGTTCTTCTACTACTTCTTTGTCCTCATGATAGCCAT
>JADHUX010000009.1 GCA_016784285.1 Parcubacteria group bacterium | reverse complement strand
CTTTAGGGTTTATACCAAGGTCGATAAGCCTTGGGAATGACCCTGCAGCATTGTTCGTATGTAATGTTGAGAATACAAGGTGCCCAGTCAAAGCTGCATTGATAGCAGTGGATGCTACATCTTCATCTCTTATCTCACCCACCATTATAATATCTGGGTCTTGTCGGAGTGTTGAGCGTAGACCATTTCCAAATGTATAGTTTTTCTCGTCCACTTGTGTTTGTACTATTCCAGGTAGGTGATACTCAATAGGATCTTCAATGGTGATGATCTTCTTCCCAGGTGTCTGAACCTTTTTTAAGAAACCATAAAGTGTAGTTGTCTTACCAGAACCTGTCGGACCAGTAGTAAGTATCATTCCGTTTGGTTTTGCTATTTCTTTTTCAAGAATTTCAAATAATTTCTTTTCGATACCTAGCTCTTCCATAGGGAGGGCTATTGTCTCTGGGTTTAGAATACGCATTACTATCGCTTCGCCGTACGCTCCGGGGAGTATGGATGTCCTTATCTCAATGTCGTCTTGGTCAATCTTAATACTAAACCTTCCGTCTTGTGCTTTGTTTTTTACGTTTAGTTTAAGTCCTGATGTAAGCTTTATCCTTGAAAGTAAAAGACCATAAGTTTCTTGGTCAAAGTTCGTTATATCTATAAGTACGCCGTCTAAACGGTATCGTAAACGTATAGATTCTTCTTCTGGTTCTATATGTACGTCAGATGCTTCTGACGAGAGTCCACCTGCGAGTATGATCTCTAAGATTTTTGAAATTCGATAAGATTTTTTGATTTTAAGTGTTTCTTCTATAACTTTTCTAGCGTCATTTATGTTTTTTAACTCATTTAGAGTATTTTTGATGTCTTCTCCGGAGATATCAAGCACACCTGACTTTGCTTCTACAGAATGCGAGATGTCTTTATATCGTGAAACAGCTCTTTCAATACTAGCTGAAGACACCATAAAACTAGTTATTGAGTAACCTCTGTCTTCAAGTTCTTTTATTGTGGAGACGGCTTCTTCTTTGTTGGGAGAGCGTACAGCTACAGAAAGCTTTTTACCAACTTTATTAAAAATCGCCATTTCAGCAGCTTTTGCGGTGTCTTCGTTTATGAGCTGTAGAGCGTCAGTATTTATAGGGACACGAGAAAGGTCAATATACTGTAGATTGTATTTACTAGATAGGATATTAGCCAGCTCCTCCTCCTCTTTCTTATGGAGCTCTTCTACCATCTTGTTTGACTTTGTTTCGTCAAAAGTAACCATATATTTTTATAGTAGCGTCTTTTAGTCTGACTGACAATATTTGTTTTGTATAAAAAATGTGTGGTAATAAATAAAAAAACAAGCTCAATCCTTACGGATTGAGCTCTAGAGTACTCTGGTTTATGAACCAATATAACTTTATGTAACTTGTACAACAAGAATTATTTAAGTCAGAGATCTTCGCCAGGGTATGAGTCGACTATGTTGTCGCCTTTGTAGAACGTTAAAGCATCAGCGGCTCCGGCAACTTCTCGTGCAGCACCTTTTACTGCTCCAACTACAATATTTACTGGCACCAAAGCTTTACCAACCCAACCAGGTTCTGACGCCTTTTGTACCGGGTATATTACCGTTTCTGTCCATCCACCGATAACCCCAGCCGAGGCTTTAGTTAGGTTATCTTTTGCATCTGCTTTTGCTGTTTGTATGCTACTATCACTTATTGCAATCAGTCCTATAACTAAGAATGATGCAAAGACTATACATGCTGCTACTTTCAGTTTCTTTAACATAATGTCCCTCCTGATAAGGTAATATGCCTAAAATAAAAGAGCACTCTACATCCTATAATATACAAATATAGAGCTCTGTACATAGGCGTAATCCACAGGTTGATTTAGCTTGACAAAATAGTATGCACTGTGCTATAATACAGTTGAAATTAGGAGGTCTTTTACATTTAAAACTTTTTCCAGTCACTTGACTGAGAGGAGGATGTTATGAAAGTTCTAAGAAATATATTAGTACTTTTGGTTATGTTTTCAGTCTTCATGACTGGAAATGTATACAGTAGTGGAACTTTAGTTCCTGTGGCAACAAGAAGTAATGTCACGATTGTAAACGATAGTAATACTAAGAAATGTTACCGCAAACCATGTGACGAATATTACTTTGGTGAAGGTAATCACACGCACCGCGGAGGCGCTGTAAGAAGTGCTTCTAAGGTTCAGCAATTGTATTGCAGTCAGTGTAATACAAAGTACCCTGCAGATCCTAAGTTTAGGCACGAACATAGTCAGCCGGTAAGAGTAATAAAGAGCATAACTCCGATTGTGCGAGAACGAAAACAGTTACCAACACAACAGGTAGTGCAGAGACAGGATGTAGGATTTGTTTCACCAGTTAATCGTCTAAGAGGATTGATTGCACAAAAAAGACAGCAAGTAGACGCAAACTACGCCGTTTCGAAAAATACTTCTGAAAGAAATGGAGATTACTATGCTAATAACTCTAACAATAGTAAAACTTCTAATTTTTCTCTTGTGAACAATGCATATGTAAGTGCTGTGGCTGTACAGCAACCAACGAGGATTAATCTCGGTAATCTATATGGAGTAAATCAATATGGATACAGGTATGTGAGATACCCTACTGGTACTGGATACACAAGTCGTGGTAACAGAAATATTTTTAGATAGTGATATCTAAATATCTGAGGCAAGGAGAGATTTTTAAATCTTTTCTTGCCTCTTTTTTATGCTAATATTGTGCATATGATAACTAAAAACTTAAAAGAAACAGAAGAACTAGCTAAAGAATTTATAACCTGTGTCCAAGACAAGGTCTTGGACACAGGTGCTACTGTGGTAGCAATGGAAGGGGATCTTGGTGCTGGGAAAACCACCTTTGTAAAAGCTGTAGCAAAAGAGTTTGGGGTAGAGAACACTGTTACAAGCCCTACTTTTGTAATAGAGAAGATATATAAATTAGAGAATCAAGCATATGAAAACCTTATCCATATAGACGCATATAGGCTAAAGAGTGGAGAAGAGCTAAAGGCTTTAGGTTGGGAGGAGGTCTCTAAAAATCCTAAAAACATAATATTTATAGAATGGCCAAGCAACGTAGAAGAAGTATTACCTGAAGATAAACAAGAAATAAGCTTTAAATTTATAGACGAAAATACAAGAGAGATTATGTGGTAAAATAGATACATGGTTAAAGGTAAGAAAAGTCCGCCAGCTGGCGGAGAGAAAAAGAAGCTAGTACTCCTTGACGCACATGCGATATTACACCGTGCGTACCACGCATTGCCGGATTTTACGTCGGACAAGGGCGAACCCACTGGCGCACTCTATGGTGTGTCTGCAATGTTGCTTAAAATCATTGACGACTTAAAGCCAGATTACTTGGTGGCGTGTTATGATCTTCCAGAACCTACATATAGGCACGAAGTTTATGAAGATTACAAAGCAGGACGTGCAAAAACAGACGACGACCTGATCTCACAGATTAATCGCTCGCGAGATATTTTTGAAGTATTTAATATTCCGATTTACGAGAAAGCCGGTTTTGAAGCCGACGATATATTAGGTACCATTGCACATCAAGTAAGAAACAAAAAAGATATCGATGTGATCATAGCCTCTGGTGATATGGACACACTACAATTAGTGGACAATAAAAAAGTTCGTGTATACACACAGAAAAAGGGAATCAAAGAAATAGTTATATACGATGAAGATGGTGTGAACGAGCGCTTTGGTTTCGGCCCCAAACTTCTAACTGACTATAAAGGGTTACGTGGAGATCCGTCTGACAACATCCCTGGTATTGCCGGTATAGGAGAGAAGACAGCGACTATCTTAATACAGAACTTCGGTACTATAGAGGAGATGTACAAAGCCCTCAAGAAAGACAAAAGGAAGTTTGAGAAAGCTGGTATAAAACCACGTATAATAGGCCTTTTAGAGGAGAATGAAGAAGAAGCACTGTTCTCTAAGATGCTTGCAACTATACGCCTTGATGCCCCTATAGACTTTAAAATCCCAAAGAAAAAATGGAAAGAAGCACTTGATATAGAAAAAATATTAGAGTTGTATCAAGAGCTAGGCTTCAGAACTTTGTCACAAAGAGTGAGAGAATCGTTTGGTATTGCTGAAGAAGATGCAGAAGATACAGAAGTGAATCCGCCAGCTGGCGGAGAAGAAGTATCAGAGTTAGAGATTAAGAAAACTGGTATAGCACTTTGGGTTTTACATTCTGACACTACTAACCCTACACTTGAAGATATTCTACAGTTTGCAAATGAAGAAAAATTTGAAGACGCACAAAAATATATATACGGAGAAATAAGAAAACAAAAGCTTGAGAAAGTTTTGAACGACATTGAGCTCCCACTTATCCCTATTATAGAAAAGATGGAAGACAGAGGAGTACTAATAGACAAAGATTATCTAAAAAAGCTTTCAAAAGATTATCATAAGACTCTTTCAGCTCTTGAAAAAAAGATTTATAAATATGCAGAAAGTGAATTTAATATAAACTCACCAAAACAACTCGGTGAAGTACTTTTTGACAAATTAGGTCTTGCTCCAAAGAACCAAAAAAAGACAGGTACAGGCGCACGCTCTACCCGTGAGTCAGAACTTCAGAAAATGAAGGACATGCACCCGATAATCAATGAAATATTTTTATATCGTGAATTACAAAAACTTCTCTCAACTTATATAGACAATATTCCACAACTTTTAGATAAAAGTAGTCGTCTACATGCAAAGTTTATTCAAACTGGTACGACAACAGGTAGAATGTCCTCACAAAATCCTAATCTACAAAACATACCAATACGAACAGAGCTTGGTAGGAAGATCAGGGATGCATTTGTCGCATCAAAAGGGTATAAGCTTGTAGCATTTGACTACTCACAGATAGAGCTTCGTGTCGCGGCATTTCTCTCTGGGGACGAAAAGCTTATAGAGAACTTTAAAACAGGTGGAGACATACACGCTAAAGTTGCATCTGAAGTGTTTGATGTACCGATAGACAAAGTCAATAACGAAATGCGTAGAGAAGCAAAGGTGATCAACTTCGGTATTCAGTACGGTATGGGGGTAAATGCACTTAAGGATAACTTAGGGACAACACGCGCAGAAGCACAAAAATATTTAAATGAGTATTTCAAAGTATTTTCAGGGTTGTCGCATTATATGCATGAGATCAAGCTTGACGCAGCACGCGAGGGCTTCACGGAGACGTATTTTGGCCGAAAACGGCACTTTGAGGGGATTAGTTCACGTATTCCGTATATTAGAGCTATGGCAGAGCGGATGGCTATAAACGCGCCTATCCAAGGTACACAGTCAGATATTATAAAGATAGCAATGGCACGTATTGATGATTATCTCTTAAAAGAGAATATACAGAAAGACGCACAGCTTTTGTTACAAGTACATGACGAACTTGTATATGAGATAAAAGAAAGTAAGATAGAAAAAATCTCAAAAGAAATAAAAAAGATAATGGAATCAGTGATTCCATCTAAAGATATTTATGGTATAGAGCTTTTGGTAGATGCATCAGTAGGTGGTAATTGGGGAGAGATGAAAAAAATATGATTTATCTACTTCATGGCACAGATACAAAAAAATCTCGTAAGAAGTTACACGCACTTCTGGATACTATGTTTACCAAAAAGCCAGATGCGTCATTCTTACGTATTGAAGCGGGTGAGTTTGACGAAAGTAGACTACAAGAGTTTGTAGGCGGGCAGGGGCTTTTCTCAAATAAATATATTATAGTATTTGATAACTTATTTTCTGACAATCCGCCAGCTGGCGGAACAAAAAATATTCTTTTAAAAGAATTAAAACAGATTTCAGAGTCACAAAACATATTCATCTTTATTGAAGGTAAATTAAACAAAAAAGAACTTAATAAATTTGAAAAATACGCAGAGAAAATCCAAGAGTTTGGTAGTACTGTAAAAGAAGTTAAAAAGTTTGATATTTTTTCTTTAGCTAATGCATTAGGTAAGAGAGATAAGAAAAATCTTTGGGTTTTGTACCAAAAAGCAAAGATGAATAATATAGTAGACGAACAAATACACGGAATATTGTTCTGGAAAATAAAAGACACATTGTCTTCTTCAAAGAAGAGTTCATACTCCAAACAAGAACTTAAAAAACTTTCAGATTCTTTGGTGTCTGTATATCATGACACACGAAAAGGTATTCACGAGATGGACAATGCAATGGAGAGGTTTATTTTAGGGATATAATATTGAATAAAATCACCATATATTGTATAGTTCTATTTGTATCCGCCCGTAGCTCAGTTGGTAGAGCAGCTCCCTTTTAAGGAGATGGTCGTAGGTTCGAATCCTACCGGGCGGACAAAAATTAAAAAACAGCGTTTCTAAAACGCTGTTTTTTAATTTTGTCCGAGACGGAGCCATGTCGTGAATACTTGGAACGACGGCGAGCCGGGGTCGCGAGTGCTTATGAGTGAAGCGAATTAGCAACTTGTGACGACTATTTTATAGCGGCAAATCAAACGCAAATGCTCCTGCACCAGAGATTATAAGAGAAAGAGAAATTATTAATATTAAGATGTAAAACATCTTGCTATATTTAAGAGCTTTATCAAGTTCTTTGTAGAAGAATTTGCCAAATAGTGCGTCTATTGCAATGAGCGCTCCTACTATAGCTGCAGCTTGTGTAAAGAGTCCAATTATAAGAAATACTCCGGTAATAGCTTCAAGTATTCCACCGAATATTATAGAAACCTTTGCGAGTTTTGGCCACTTACTAGAGAGCTGTCTGATTATAGCAACTCTATCTTTAAATAAATAAGAATATCCAATCCATAAGAACATTACACCTAATGTTACACGAAGTAAGAATGGTGCAAGAATTTGTAAAAATAATAAATCTGGAAATATATTTAACATTAATATATTATAACATTCATGAATAATAAAACATATTTAATACTTCATAATATAAGAAGCGTACAAAACGTAGGTGCAATATTTCGTACTGCAGACGCTGTAGGTATATCTAAAATATACCTTACAGGATACACACCCACGCCACTTGATAGGTTTGGTAGAGAGCGGAGTGATGTAGCCAAAACAGCACTTGGAGCACAAAAATCAGTGGAATGGGAATATGTTAAAACAGCAACCACTATAATAAATAAATTAAAGAAAGATAAAACAGAGATAATAGCAGTAGAACAGTCTAGTAATGCTATTGATTATAAAAAAGTAAAAATAAAACAAGACACGGCATTTGTGTTTGGTAATGAAGTGAAAGGACTTTCTAAATCTGTCTTGGGTAAGAGTGATGTTGTAGTGCAGATAAATATGCTTGGACAAAAAGAATCACTCAACGTGTCTGTCGCAGTAGGAGTACTTATGTTTAGGGTGCTCAATGTTTAGTAGGTGTAGGTATCAACTATTTTACCGTTACTGTCTGTTAGTCTTATAGTTTCACGTTTATCTCTCCAGAGTTCAGCATTCCTACCTAAGAATGCTCGCCATTCTTTCGTAAAGAAATCTAAGTCATTTCTATGTTTTTCTACACAACCAGTATAGTTTATTGTTTTTGAGACAAAGGTAGTACATTGACTTGATATACCAAGAGGGAATGCATCTAATACCATTTCACATCTTCTTATATCATCTATAAAGTCTTCACATACATTATCTGTTACAGGAATACTTGAAGCGATATCGTCAAACTCGTCATCTGGATAAGGGCATCTTTTAAGTAGTCTAGGAGAAAAGTCTTGGAACTGCTCTAAGTAACCACTGCATTTGTTTATTTTAAATGATGCTCCGATAGGAGAAAGTCCGGTAGCTATAACCACTGTTTCTCCCGGAGCAAGTTTTAAAGCTGGTTCAGAATTTACTAATCCAGAACGAAACACTTCAGTTGCACCACCTATAATAACTTGTTTTTTTGAAACAATACTTTCAAGCTTCCATCCAGTTATTGAAATTTTTTCATTGTTTCTGCTTGAAGCAGTTAACGTTATATATTCATCTTCCGCAGAAGTTCTTTTGGGTCCTGTTGAGCTATGTTTAATACTAATTTTATTTTCAAATTCTGACGTTACTGTGTTTGTTTCAGCTTGTTTTGTGTTAGTGTTGCTTTCACTTGATCCGCCACTAGTATTTATATTAAGAGATGTTCCATCAATATTTATATTTCCGTATATTTCCCCAGAGTCTAAAGGAGAGGGAGGTTTAAGAAATATCCCTTGATTAAGTCTTGCACGTTCAGGCCCACCAGTAACAACCCACACAATACCAATTGCTATCATTACAAATACTACAAATATTAAATCTCCTTTTGCTCCCATAGTTATTATATTTAAGTTTTAAAAATATATTTATTTAATTCTTCTTTTGCAACCTGAGTATCGCTCCATGGTGTTTTCTTACCCTTTGCTTCCATTATATAAGGGTCAGTACCTTTTCCTGTTATTAATACTATATCGTTTTCTTTCGCTAATGTTAATGCCCTTCTTATAGCTTCTCGTCTGTCTAGTATTATCTCTGGTGTGTGTGTTTTTATACCAGAGGCCATCTCTTTTATTATTTGCATTGGATCTTCATCATAAGGATCTTCATTTGTAAGGATTGTATGGTTGCAGTGAGTATCTGCAATCTTTGCCATATCTGGTCGTTTCCATTTGTCTCTTCCCCCGCCGGTATTGCCCAGTACACAGATTTTATCAGACTTATCAAACGCTTTATAAAGAGCTTCAAGAGATTCTTTAGTGTGTGCATAGTCTACTATTACAGTAAAGTTTTGCCCTTCTTCTATCCTTTCAACTCTTCCTTTTGCACCTTCAAATTTCTCTACAGCGCTTCGTATAGCCATCGTATCTATATTTTGACTCTTTGCAAATTTCATTGCAGAGAGTGCATTATATATATTGAAAGTACCTACGATCTTTAGATGCATTTTTAATCCATCAAAAGTTATTTCTGTAAACTTTTCTGAAAGCATATATGGTTCAGCATCCTTAAGTGAAAGTGGGATCTTGTTCGAAACTTTTATGTTTAAAAACTTCCCACCATATTCATCGTCACTATTTGCGATGATTGTTTTATTGTTTTTTGAGGAGTTCTCAAGAGAATGAGCGATCTTAAGTTTCGCATTAAGATAGTTTTCAAACGAACCGTGCGACTCTATATGCTCAGGTGCTATGTTTGTAAATATAAGAGTATCAAGTGATATAAATTTATGTCTTAATTGCTTTGCACCTTCTGACGTCATCTCTATTACTGCGTATTTACAATTTGCATTTACAGCATTCCGCAAAAATCTTTGTATGAAAAATCGCCCAGGCATAGACATTTTGAAGAGATTTCTTTCTTCCTTGTCGCCAATTTTGAAATGTATTGTATTAAGGAGTGCCGTTTTGTATCCAGCTTCATTTAATATTTCATTTATCATCTCTGTTACAGAGGTTTTACCTTTAGTACCAGTAACTGCAACTACAAATATTTTTTGTGACGGAAATTTGTAATAAAAAGCTCCAGATAAAGCTAATAAAAAATGATATACAGGCTGAGCTGTTTGAAAAATCTTTTTTGGTATTATTTTTCTTCCTATGTTTAATATTGTTTCCATTATTCTTGTTTACCAAGTATTTTAAGTACTTCTTTAATACGTTCACTTGGAGTATTTGCTTCTTTGCTTATATTTTTCATTGCCTCACGAGCTTCTCGTGTAGAGTAGCCGAGAGTTTGCAAAGCTTCAAAAGTTTCCATCTCTTCTTTCATGTTTGTGTTGTCAGCTTTACTTGCAATTGCTCCAAGTTTGTCACGAAGCTCAATGATGATTTTCTCTGCATTCTTTTTCCCAATACCTGAAACCTTTGTAAGGTAAGAACTTTCGCCAGTCGATACTGCAGTTTTAAGTGTCTCTACGTCTGCAACATTTAAAATACTCAATGCAGATTTTGGTCCTATACCAGAGACTGATAAAAGCATCTCAAAAAAACTAAGCTCTTCATTTTCTAGAAAACCGTATAAATCTAAAGATGTTTCTCGTACAGCCAAGTATGTTTTTAAGGTAATATTAGACGTATCTGACTCTTTAATTTTTTGAACAGTCTCAAGTGTCGTATTTACCCTATAACCTACGCCACCTACAAGAAGTACTATAGTATTACCGCTTATATCACCTATTTCTCCTCTTAATTGGGCTATCATAGTCGCATTATACCTTATAATACTGATATATTGCGAGTTATTGCGTTCTTTAAGTATTTATGCTATTTTTAGCAGATTAAATATGGCAATAACATCATCAGCAAAAAAAGCAATAAGAAACTCAGCGCGTAAGCGTGTTTTTAACGTACGCCGACTAGGAGAGATGAGAGGTATTATTAAAGATATTAAGAAACTTGTAGTAGAAAAGAAAAAAGACGAAGCCACAGCATTACTTCCAAAAGCTTACAAAGCAATAGACAAATCAGCAAAAAGAGGGGTTATAAAGAAAAACACAGCAGCAAGAAAGAAATCCCGTCTAGTAGCTTCTATAAATAAAGCATAATAAAACAACCCAGCTACGCTGGGTTGTTTTATTATGTGCTCTTTTAATAGACTTTGCTCGAACTTATTTCGAGCATAAGACCGATTAACGCACGCGCCGCGCGCGTGGTGTCTTCAACGAACAAACTACGCCCCGAGTCCGTGGTAACTTTAATCACACCAACGACTCCGCTACCGCTCCGCCGTAGTCAAAACAGAAAATTTTTCTTCACATTCTTTTCGTTTTTTCTGCCCCTAATTTTTAAAAGTAAATTTGAAAAGAAAATTCCTGTTTTGCTTCTCTGCTCGTACCTCACAGAGTTGGTGCTACGACCACAAAAATAAATGTGTCGTCTTGTTGAGTATATTCAGTATAGATATAATTACAAAGTTTTTCAACGTACCGCTCGGCATATGCCTCGGGCATTTCCGCTATGGCTACTCGCGCCTTGATACTAGGTGTGTGCGATGTTTGCTTCGCAAACCGCACACCTCTTTATGGGGAGAGGAAGGAATCCTCTCCCCAGCTTCATGACTCCTCCTCGCAGTTGTAATGTCACACCTTCAGTGCCGTTCAGGTTTCCTTTTAACTCATTGTTTGTGGTTCGCTTT
>JADHUX010000008.1 GCA_016784285.1 Parcubacteria group bacterium | reverse complement strand
CTGTTATAAAGAAGCAAGCAAAACAGAGGAAAGACTCTATAGAACAGTTCAAAGCAGGGGGCAGAGATGAATTAGCAGAAAGTGAAGAGAAGGAGTTAGTCATCTTATCTGCATATCTTCCAGAAGATATGAGCCGCGAAGAAGTAGAGAAGATAGCTATAG
Source organism: Parcubacteria group bacterium (assembly GCA_016784285.1). Lineage (GTDB taxonomy): Bacteria > Patescibacteriota > Minisyncoccia > Phycocordibacterales > UBA2163 > UBA2163. The sequence goes on along the minus strand of JADHUX010000008.1, from coordinate 11,636 downwards.
CCAAGAAAGAAGAACTAGGAGTTACAGACAAATCCAAAATAGGAATACTTATGGGAGCTATAATGAAAGAAGCAAAAGGTAAAGCAGATGGAACAGTAGTAAAGGAGGTTGTAGAAGGATTATTTTAATAAAAAACACCCCGTCGCCTTTAGGCGACGGGGTGTTTTTTGTTTTGCTATTCTGCTGTTGCTATAAAGCTCACCTGTACTGGGTCCCCCTTACCATCTGAAAGTAAGAAATCTTTTGTAAGGTCAAATGCATTGTCACCGTCGTCTTGGCGAATAGCTGCATGATATGTTTTACCTGCCTCCATTCCTCGTAGTAGATCAACTGTTCCAGAGTTTACACCAGCTAAGAATAGCTGTGCACCAAGAGCGTTACCTAGTACACCATTGTTGTCTTCATGAATCACTACCCAACCTGTATTTTCAAGTGTAACAAGCTCTACATCTATTGTAAGCCCTGCTTTTTGGTCACGAACAAGTATTGCATTCTCTCCTGAAAGAGTTACATCTGCAGCTTCTTCTTCAACCTCTACATTTACTTCTTCTACTATCTCTGCTGTATCTCTCATAGGTATCCATGCCCCTAAAAAGCCGATGATAATACCCACAACAAAAACTATGATTACCTTCATACTAAAAAAACTCTCTTTTTCCATATTATTATTTTCTGTTACTTGTAATAAATCCATAAATTCCATATATTAGAATTCCATATATTTTACACCTTTATTAGCCAAAATTAAACCTTGCATAATCCTTGAGTTTCTTTCATAATATCCTCTAGTTTTTGCCCCTTTAAACCTATTGATTTTAGAGCTTCTTGATTATTTTCTAGATTTCTACATAAAACAATCTTCTTTTCCATAAGTTTTACCTTCTCTTCTGATGTAAGAGTTGTGAGAGCGGTTATAGGGTGTATACCGGTCTCGTCTATCATATCTTGAAGCCCTTCACCTTTTGGGTAGTTCCATGATATAAGCTTCATCCCTACACATTTACTATATTTAATAGCATTTTTACTAAATCTAGTATTTGTTATAAGCCAATCTTCACTTATTAATTCTTCTTTTCTTTTTTTCTCACCTTCTCGTATATCTTCAAAACGAGAATGCACATAAAGTGCAACTTTCAAATCAGAAGCAATGCCGAGTTTATTATGGAATTTGATCTCCGCGCCTATTTGTTTACCTTCCTTTTCTGCAAGTATATCTACTTCATGTTCTACACATGCACCTTGTATCATAGTACCTATTTTTATATTTTTATATCCTTTTGCTTTTAGGATCTCCCCGATAAAACTCTCAAACGGATACCCGCTTGGGCCAAGTGCAAGTATTGCACGCTTCATAGAATACTTTGCAGCGACAGGTCGCTCTACATATTCCAAATGCTTAAATGCATGTTTATATATAGTAGACGTTGTCATGCCGTCTTTAAGCTCTTTATCAATCTTCTCTATAACCTCTTCTATCGCTTTGTCAGATGCACCTGAACGCCTCAGAGATCCACGAAGCTTCTCTACATCAAACGCCTCCTTTGTCCCATCTTGTTTTATGATTGTTACTTGTTTCATTGTTTATATAATATCATAGTCGCGGGAAAAGGTCTGTCCTCGGGGAGGAGTGAAACGACGGAAGAGGTCAGTCCTTGAGGAGCGATTTATCAAACAATCCAACCGGCTAGGTTAATCAATTTTCAAGTAATCTCGCTTCCAAAAGGATAGCTTCCAAATGATTATTTATTTCTTTTATATTCATATCTTTTCTATCACCTTTATAATATATAGTGATCGGTACAACATAATCCTGAACTTCAATAATATGTACAAATAACCGAAATGATTTATTCTTTCCTCGATTGATATCTTTTGATTTAACTCTGATTTTATATACATTATTTCCCAGAGATTGTTCCTTTGATTTTTCAAAATTTTCTAAAGTAAGAATTATTTCATCTTTCAAACTACGATACTTTTTAGAAAGCTGTTTTAGTTGCTTCTTAAAATGAGGAAGAATTAAGTATTGATACATAACTATATATCAGAAAGTTGTTTTCTAAGAGACGGGAGTTTTTTACCACTAAAATTTCTAATAATAGTTCTGCGAAACTCAGATGTGAGATAATTCATTCTTTCATCTTCGTCTATCTTCTTGTTCTCACTTTGAATAAAATTAATAGCTGCCAAACGAAAAAACTCAGCTTTGCTGGAAAAGCCATTTTCTTTTATTACTTTTTTGATTTTGTCATCAAGCGGTTTTTTCACCGCAAAATTTACAATTGCCATAATATATAGATTACATATTGATTATATATATCAGTATAAACCCTCAAAAACCAATGTCAAGAAAAAGTTGGACATCGAACGTCCAACTTTTTCTTGACTTTTCTCATATATCTGATATTATCTCGTCAAAAATACAAAAACTTATATCGCAGTTCATTAACACATTTTAGGAAAGGATTGGTTAGGAAAATGCTAAATTTAATCACATTATATTATGTAAGATTTTTCTGGAAAATTTCTGGTAAAAAATTAGTTAATATTACTTATATTTCACTCTTTGGTCTTTTTCTTACTGCAGTTACTATACTACTATTTCTATTACAGATGATTGGACTTAAAACAGGTATGGTTGGAACATCAATAGGAATATCTCTTATATTTACACAACCGATAATTCTTAGAACGTTGCCTGAATTACCTGAATTCATAGTAGAGAAGGTTGGTGAATTATTAGTAGATAAAACAGATTATCAAATTACTGATAGTCTTGAGAAGGAGTGTATTACAACCTTAAAAGACTTACTATCTACTTATGTGTCAAGTCGAAAAAATGAAGACTTTTCAAGACTAAGGCTTATTTATAATAGTTATATTAGATACTTAAAAAGTATTGAAGAAAATAAAGAAGTCTTAAAAAGAAGTGGCGATCTTAAAAATCTCTTATACCACGGATGATAACATTAATTGAAATACAAAAACACAATCTTGTTCGAAATTAAAGCAAAGAAAGAATGGAGAAATAATCTAAAAAGATCTCTTGTTCCATAAAATTATTCAGACTTCTGCACAATAAAGGCATCTTAGCTTGCATAGCTAAGATGCCTTTTTCCTATTTAAACAATAACCCCTCCACCCAAACATTCTTCCCCATCATATGCCACAATAGACTGCCCTGTTGCTACAGTATCTTGGCTTTCATCAAATACGATAGTATTTTCTTCAATCTTACAATCCTGTAATTCTTGCCTGTAGCGAATTCTGGCTTTGTATTTTTTGTCTAAGTCAGGAATTTCCCCACTCACCCAATTTACGTCTTTAATCTTTATCTTTTTCTTATCTAAATGTGCCAAACTCGGTTTAGCACATTTAGTATTGTGGGATACAGTTATAGTATTATTTTTAATATCTTTTAAAACTATATAATATGGCTTATCATGTGTACCTTTATCGGTAATCGTAAATCCATGTCTTTGTCCTATTGTAAGAAATGTTACACCAGTATGTTCACCAATGATTTTACCATTTTTATCAAGTACGTCTCCTTTCTTCTCTTCAATATAATTTTTAAGAAAATCAGCAATATCTAGCTTACCTATAAAGCACAGCCCCTGGCTGTCTTTCTTCTCTGCAACAGCGAGGTTGAACCTCGCTGCTATCTTTCTGACTTTAGATTTTGGAAATTCTCCCGTAGGAAATAAAGAATGCTTAAGTTGCTCTTGGGTGAGCGTCCATAAGAAATAAGTTTGATCTTTATTGTCATCATTACCTACTAACATTTTGTACCTGTCCATGTCCAAGGGCGACCCTTGGACTTTAGATCCTTGTCTAATCCTCGCATAATGCCCTGTGGCTATGTAGTCAGCACCTTCTTTTAGAGCTCTGTCTAAGAACGCACCAAACTTAACTTGCTTATTACACATTACGTCTGGATTTGGAGTCTTGCCTTCTCTATATTCAGAGATCATATAGTCTATAATCCCTTCTTTATATTCTTTCTCTAGGTCAATCGTCTTAAATGGTATTTCAAGCTTCGCACATACCCGCATAGCGTCTAGCCTGTCACGCCTCCAGTCACACGGCAAAAAGTCAGGGTGCCATACTTTTATGAACACACCTGTTACGTCGTAACCTTGCTCTTTTAGAAGTGCAGCAGCTACAGAGCTATCCACCCCGCCAGATAAGCCCACGAATACTTTTTTAGCTTTAGTTTTCATCTCAATATAAAAACATAAATTCTAAATACTGTCTAGTTTAGATATATATTTTTCTTTCTTACGTGCTCTTTAAATGTCACGCTGTAGTGCATTTCTCCATCCATATCTGAAAGGAAGAAAAGGTAGTCAGACTTTATAGGATTTATAGTAGCAAGTATAGAATCAAGTCCGGGGTTTGCTATTGGTGTTGGTGGTAAGCCCTTATTTGTATAAGTATTGTACGGATGGTCTTCACGTAAGTCTGCGGTAGATAATGTAAATGAGTTCTTGCCGTTTGCATAAGTAAACACTGCATCTACTTGAAGTGCCATGCCTATTTTTATTCTCTCCCACAAGATCCCTGATATAGTTCTTCTGGTTTCTGTAGTTCGTGCTTCTTTTTCAAGTATTGACGCCATCTTTATTATTTTATCTATTGGTATACCTGAAGCTCTTATCTCTTCATCAATCTCTGCTATTTTTTCTATAAAATTATTGTTGAGTTCACGCGCGACTTCTTTTGCTTTTACATTAGGTAAAAACAAATATGTATCTGGGAAAAGATATCCTTCTTTACCATCTACTAATACCATAAACTCTTCTCTATCAAATGAATCGGACTTAGCCTCTAATATTCTTCCTATTTCATAATTAGTAGCTCCTTCTGGGATTACTACTTCTATTAAATTTAAATCAAAGTCTCCTGTTGTAATCCTTTTTGCAACACTCCATATACTTTCCTTTTTATCAAAGAAGTAATCACCAGAAAGTACTCCCTTTTCACCATTGAAGATTATCGCAAGATTCCTAAGCCACAAAGATGACCTTACTATGTTCTGCTCTTTTAGTTGATTAGCGACATTTGAAAGTGTACTACCCTTCTCTATAGTTATAGTACTTTCTGTTGGGAACTCTGCTGGTGCTTTCCATATGGCTACATAAAAAGTAGATAGTACAACAAAAAGTCCTACAGCGATTAATACCGTTTTTCTTTTATGAAAGCTTAAATATATAACAGTCTTTTTATAATATATTCTAAAAGACTCTTTTATTAATTGTGATAACTTATACATATATTATATAGGTAGATCAGACGGAGCTTCTGATTTCTTTGAAGGCACTCTGCTGATAGTAGGTGTTTTAACATTACTTCCTGGGAAGTGATATACAGTCGCAAGCTCTTCTGTATTTAATACAAACGGAGGTGTCTTATACGGATGGTGAAAATACGATCTTCTTCTGTATGCATCAAATACACGTCTTCCTGCACGGTTCTTCCTAATCTTTTTATAATCTTCCCACGGATAACTAAGTATAGTGGAGTATCTTGTAGGCCCAAACTCATTAAGTGTATTAGAATTAAACTGTTTTGTTGCACCCAACAAACCCATGATGTTTATAGAGCGAAACTTATCCTTCTCTGCAATATAAAGACCCCGCATACCCACATCAAAAGCAAGTTTAGATATACTTCTCTCAATTGCGCTTATTATTTCTTGTTCACCTTTACTTAAACTAGGGTTTATAGGAAAACCAGCTGCTGAAAGCTCTTTTGCACTCTTTGTCTTTTCATCTCTTAACATAAGCTTGTTTATAAGCTCTTCTCCTTCCTTTTGCCAGCCTGTCTTACCAAACCATGTGCCTTTCTTTTTCTTTTCATTCTTATTTACTCGTATTATAAGCTGAAGCCAAAGCTGTTCACCTTTACCTAGACTACCAAAATGCTCTAGCATCGGAGCCATAGGATCAACTTTATATTCTTCCTTAGGATCTTTATCAAGTCCATAATCTACATATGTCTTTATCGGATATGGATCTGGTTTTCTAAGTTTGAAGTCTGCTCCCCATACTGCGATTTCGTTTATATCATATTTGATCATCCTCGTATAATCATCAGCTTCCACCACTTCTACTTCTGGATACTGTGCGTATATTTGAGCTTCTACTACATCTCTCCAAAATGCCCTAGTCCATATGAAAAACTTTATCTCCCCCTCAATAGAAACTATCTCAAAAGAAAACGATGTCCTTGTCTTGCCTAACCAATACTTATCAAACCACGTTGATTCACCTACGCCTTGGTGAATCCCCATAAAGACAGACTCCATAGCAAGTGGTGACTTCAATATCTCTCTTGGAAGTTTAACTTCAAGGACAACATATTCTTGGTTTTTAAAGAATTTGGCTCTGACATAAAGCACCCAAAAGAACCAAAAGAAATACAAAAGAAAAAGTGGCACCCACACTGGTGCAAAAACCCTTAAAGTAAAAAATATTTCAGCCAACAACTCTGGTGCCATCCGTAATAATATATAAAAAAGTACTACCAAAAAACCTAAGAAAAAACCTAATACGGGAATACCAACACTTTCTCCGCTAGCTTTTACTGTCTTTAATATTTTTTCTGACATATGTATATAATACCCTAAAATAAAACAAGAAAAAACCCCGTCGCTCGCGAGCGACGGGGTTTTTTCTTGTTTTATTTTGCTATTGAATATTCTCCCTTTTTGTTTACTTTAAAATATTTTCTATTTTGCAAATTAACTATAATAGTATTGTCTTTTATATATCGTTCTTTTCTAACTTTGTCTATAATGTCTTCTCTTGTAAGCGGTCCGTTCTTTTTAAGGATTTCAGAGATAACGTCTCTCACTACACCACTTGAATATCCCCACTCTGAAAGTGCATAAAGCCCTCTTCCTACAAGCACAAACCTTGGGTCTTTAATAAGTTCGTTATGACATGTTGCTGTGTGAGCTTTTCTTGCGAAGAAGTCCCCTATTGCTTTTGCAACTTCAGTAAAGTGCATAGGAGAACCATGCTTTTTGATAGCTAGATATGCATAATCTCTCATACCTTTTACTTTAACATTTGAAGATTCTGCAACTCCCCATTCTCCAAGAGGATTTTTACCAAGCATTTTAGAAATCATTAGCCATCGTCTTGCATTGTCGTCATTTCTATACTTTTTATTTAAATCTTTAACTTCACTTAAGAATTTACCTAGTAAGTCTTGTTCTGAAACAAGATCATCGTAAGAAAGACCCTTATAAACATTCTTAAGTCCTTTACTTACTGTATTTTGAAGATCGTTATCTGTATACCAATAACTCTTAAACTCATCTCCTTCTTTTTGTTTATTAAATTCATTACCAAGATCTAGCAAAAGTAGCATATGGTTTTGTGCACTTTTGTCTTTTGAGGCTAGCTCCATAAGTTCGTCTTCCGCGACTATACCACCTAGAGAATCAATAGCTAACGATAGCTCGTCTAATGTAGGTTGTTCATTTGAGAAAATGTCTGACTTTCTAATACTTACAAGAGCTGCGTTTTCGATCTGTCGTACACGTTCACGTGTAATACCGTACTTGTTTCCTATTGCCTCAAGAGTCATTTTGTTAGGACTTTTGCCAAGACCGTACCTATTCGTCACTACTTCTCTTGCACGATCAGGAAGCACGACTAATATGCGCTTTGTGACTTGCTTTGGCTTAAATGTTATTGTTGCAGACATATTAAGTATTAATAAATGATTAAGTATTAAATTATTGTTATTTGACTATACTATACTTTTACCATAAAAGCAAATATTATGCAAGATATATTAATTTGTGACAATACTGATGATTCTGCCTTTTATGTACATTACTTTTTCTACTTTTTTACCTTCTGTCCATTTCTTAACATCCTCTTCTGACAAAGCTTTTTCTTTCACTTTTTCTTCTGCCTCGCCTACAGATATCTCAATACTTGCTCTTACTTTTCCGTCTACTTGGATAGCGATACTTACAGTGTCTTTTACTATCTTAGATTCATCGTATTTTGGCCATACTTGATCTAATACTGAGCTGTCATTGCCAACCTTTTCCCAAAGTTCTTCAGCCACATGTGGTGCAAATGGAGCAAGAAGAACAAGAAGTATTTTGTAGTTCTCTTTTGATACCTCTTCCTTCTTTTCCATTTCATTTACAAGTATCATGAGTATACTTATAGCAGTGTTGAACTTCATTGCTTCTATGTCGTCACTTACTTTTTTAATTGTGCTATGTAAGATGCTCCCCAAGGTCTCATCTCCGTCCACTTCGTTCCCCGAGGAAAGACCTTTTTCCACATCAACTTTTTCTTGCAATCTCCAAACTTTCTCTATGAACCTTCTTACTCCAACCATGTTGTCAGTGCTCCAGCTAATAGCTTGGTCAAACGGGCCCATGAACATCTCATATAGACGTAAACTATCCGCACCAAAATTCTCAACGACTTCGTCTGGGTTTACTATATTACCTTTTGACTTGGACATCTTCTCTCCCCCTTCTGCAAGTATAAGACCATGTGAGGTTCTCTTCTGATAAGGTTCGTGTGTTGGTACTACTTTTATGTCATATAAAAACTTATGCCAGAATCTAGAATATAAAAGATGCAAAGTAGTGTGCTCCATACCTCCGTTATACCAGTCCACTGGTGTCCAGTATTTAAGATTCTTTGCATCTGCAAATGCTTCATTATTAGCAGGATCAGTATAACGCAAATAATACCAAGAAGAGCCTGCCCAGTTTGGCATCACGTCTGTCTCTCTCTTAGCATCACCGTTACAACTTGGGCATTTTACATTAACCCAACTCTCGGCTTTGACAAGTGGTGACTCTCCGTCGTCAGTTGGTTTATAATCTTCAACTTCTGGAAGCTCTACTGGCAGATCACTCTCTGGTACTGCCACAGGCCCACACTCACCACAATGAATGATAGGTATTGGCTCTCCCCAATACCGTTGCCTTGAAAATACCCAGTCTCGAAGTTTGTATTTGATTACTTTTTCACCTTTTACTTTTTTAATAACTTCATCTACATCAACTAGTTCTGATTCTACAATCGGTAAACTAAACTTCTCCGCAAACTCACGGTCACGCTCATCGTATGCAGGGACAGCCATTATTGCACCAGTTCCATATTCTGCCATTACATAGTCAGCTATAAACACTGGGACTTCTTCATTGTTTGCAGGGTTTACTACCTTTACTCCCTTTAGCTCTACTCCGGTCTTTTCTTTACCTTCTGCGGTTCGCTCTATCTCTGTTTTTTTCTTTGCATCTTCTATGTATTTCTCAACCTCATCAAAGTTAGTAATTTGCGTTTTTAGCTCTTGTACTAGAGCATGCTCTGGCGCAAGCACCATGTATGTAGCACCAAAGATGGTATCTGCACGAGTTGTAAATACTTTTATAGATTGCGGGAAAAGGTCGTTCCTCGGGGAGGAGCTTGCGACGAAAGAGGTGCGACCTTGAGGAGCAATCGCAAAATCTAGCTCAGCACCTTCACTCTTTCCTATCCAATTTCTCTGCTGGATTTTTATTGGCTCTAAGTAATTCACATCATCTAAATCTTTATCAAGTCTGTCCGCATATTTTGTGATCGCAAGCATCCATTGCTCTTTCTGTCTCTTTTCTGTCTCTCCACCACAACGCTCGCAGTGTCCGTCCACTACTTCTTCATTAGCAAGGCCGATCTTACAAGAAAGGCACCAATTAATAGCAACGCTCGCTTTGTAAGCAAGCCCCTTCTTAAACATCTGCAAGAAGATCCATTGTGTCCATTTGTAATACTCTGGTTGAGTGGTATTGATCTCCCGTGACCAGTCAAACGAAATACCGAGCATCTGTATCTGCCTTCGGAAGTTGTCTGTATTGTCTCTTGTTACATCTTTTGGGTGTTTACCAGTCTTAAGTGCGAAGTTCTCAGTAGGTAAACCAAAAGCATCCCAACCTATTGGGAAAAGTACATTCTTCCCTTCTGCTCTCCTCTTACGCGCTATCACATCCATACCGATGTAAGGCCGAGGATGACCTACATGCAAACCATCTCCAGACGGATATGGAAATTCAACTAAGAGATATGATTTTTCTCCGCCAGCTGGCGGATTAGAAAAATCTTCTGCTTTGTACGGCTCTTCTTTTTCCCACTTTTCCTGCCACTTTTTTTCTATTTTTTTATGATTATATTTCTCCATTCCTTAATTTATATAAGTCAGGATCTATAGTTCTTTCAAAACATACTTCTCCTTCGTCATGTGCCCAGTTTGAGTCTTCAATACCTGGCCCACCAAAAGGTTTTGCTATTCGTATATTTTCATTCTGAGTTCCTGTGCTTTCTTTATTAAAATCAGCACATAGCTCAAAAGTAAAACCAGAGATTATATTGTATCCATAATCTTCTCCACTTTGTGCATCTACAGGTACTGCAAAACTTGAAATAGGATCTTTAAGTTCTTCTAAGTTTTTAGGTAATCTTTCTTTGCTCTGGTAAAAACTTACTACTCTCCATTGAATACTCTGCAAATCTTCTACCTTTCTTTCATCAAACCGTATAAGTCTCTGACTTGCCGGTGTGCCTATAATAAAGAAACCAGAAATAATGGTTACTAATACAATTAAAGTTGTTATCCAGCCTATAGTCTTTGCTTTCTTTACCTCTCTCTCCCACTTACCTTTTAGGTCGTACATATAGTAGCCAAATACAGCACCCGTAACTACGAGAACTGCTACTATCTTTAGTGCAAACTGTGTAGTTATGTCTCCTCCTAAGAATTCATTGATAAGTCTAATAAGCTGGATGATTATAGTCACACCTGCTACAAACAGTGTAAAAAAGATAAGCCATTTACGGATCCAAAGTACTTTCTTTTCAGGATTATTTCTCACATCTCTATTAAGTACCTTTGTAAGTACTAAATATGTTGGGAATATTATTATAAGTGATGCTATAGAGAAACGAACAGCTGCTGAGAAGTTCCCTCTATAAAAATCAAGCTGATCTGGGAATAATATATTTATATAATTAAATAATAGTGCAAGTAGTGAAAACGCACTCACATAAAGCGCAACCATAACACCCACATAAAGAAAGAAATCTTTAGGACTTACCTTTGTTTTTGTATTTTCCATAATATTATAATTATACGACAAATCTCACTAAATATCCAAAAATTATATCTTAAAAATCTTTCTTAATTTTTTACTATTATCAATCTCTTTTGCAATTATATAATTTATATATTTTCTTGCAAAAGAGTGCTCAGCGACAAAATCTATTTCATTTCTACATTCATATGGATATATGAATGTAGATTTCTGTATCGGGTAAAATCCTAAATTTTTTAATTTCAAATTAATAGCATTCCTCGCCTTTTTTCTCTTTTCCGGAATATCAAAAATAACAATTCTCCACAACCCATCCCACTTTTTCGGCTTCTTAATTTCCATATCATCCAATTTATATTTCAAAAGCCACTTTTTCCCTTTCTCTGTGATTTCAATCACTTCTTCTCCATTTTTATAATATATTTTTACCAATCTCTGTTTTTTCATCCTATACATAGCATTGTTAAATATTCTTCTGTCTTTTTTCTTATCCTTGCCAGAAAATAGATTTAATACGGGA
>JADHUX010000007.1 GCA_016784285.1 Parcubacteria group bacterium | reverse complement strand
ATCTTATTCTATTAAAGACTAAAATCAATGTTCTTCCTCCACTCTTTCATTAGCCATGCTAATCATTTCTGGGGATAATGGGGATAAGTACAATATAAAAGCAATTATCGTGGGATAATATTTCTATGCCACGAATAGCTCGAGTATCAGTAGGGAATATGTTGTACCATGTAATTAACCGTTCAAACGCAAGAGCAAAAATATTTCATACTGAAGACGATTACAAACATTTTGAAAAGCTTCTACAGGACGGCAAAGATATGGTTGATATGAGAATAGTTGGATACTGTATTATGCCAAACCATTTTCACCTCATACTCTATCCTAAAAGAGACGGAGACATGGGAGAATATATGAGATGGATTACCACCACTCATGTACGGCAACGACGAGTAAAAACAAAAAGTATAGGAGATGGACATCTATACCAGGGAACATATAAATCTTTTCCAGTAGAAACAAATGAGTATGCGCAACAGTTGATGCAATATATAGAACAAAATCCACTGAGAGCAAAACTGGTAAAAAAAGCAGAAGACTGGAAATGGTCTAGTCTTTGGAAAAGGGAAAAAGGAAGCAAGAAAGAAAAACAACTACTTTCAGAACTACCTATAGATTTACCAAAAGATTATCTGAAACTTGTTAACACACTTTCCAAAGAAGAAACTCTAGATACTATTCGCACATCAGTAAACAAAGGAGCTCCGTTTGGTTCTGATCGCTGGATAGATAAAATAGTTAGAAAGTTTGGTTTAGAAAGCACTTTACGAAGAGTAGGGAGACCAAAGAAAATATTATGACACATATTTATAAAAAGAATTGTACTTATCCCTATTTCTATTTCTTATCCCTATTTCCTATTCGAAATTATGGTTTTTTAATGTATAAAACGCTTCTTCCGACTTTTCCGACTTGTGTTATCTTTTGCTCCTTTTCTAACTGATCAAAGTATCGTCTTGTTGTTCTTTTTGTGGTTCGCAGTAGCTTTTGAACATCTTGGTTTGTGATTTGAGACTTTGTCTCAAATAGTGTCATAACTTTGTTTAATTTATTGCGTTTTCGTTCTTGGATTTTGGCTCGTGCTTTGTTTAACAAATTTATAATGATATTTGGATCAGATTTGTAGATGATTTTTTCTACAGTTTGAGTTTGTGGCGTTGGTTGAAGTTGTGGAACTGGCTCAGGTTGAATTTGTGGTTCTTGAGGTTGTGGAGCTGTTTCTACTTCTTCTTTTGGAGTTTCAACTAATGGCGGAGTAATTTCTTGAACAGGAGGCTGAATCAGAGTTTCTTCTTTTGTTTGTATTTCAATTTCGGGCATAGTTTCAACCTTTTCTTCAGTTTCAGGAATAGCCTCAGTTGGTATTTCTGTTTTATTTTCAATCTCTGGCGAGGCAGTTGCGACAAGTTGATTTTCCGCTTCTGTTTGAATTTCGGGTTCAGGGGTATTTTGAGTTTTATTTTCTTCTAGCATAGATCTTATTATAACTTATTTAATATAAAAAAATGCCACCCAGTATTAGTAGGGTGGCATATTTGTAAGGCTTGTTGACTTCAAATTTTTAAATAATGAACTTATTATTCTTCAATTAATTAACATCATTATTTCCCTCTCTATTTCACACGGCTCTGTATTGTTATAAATATGTGTTCCAGAGAATGCGGATTTAACATAAAGATTTAAATCACTGCTTTCTTTCATTGCTCTTGCCAGTATAATAATACTCGTGTTATTAGGTAAAGATCTTTTGTATGTGCGGATAACGTTTTGGAGCTTTGGATCAAAGTTATAAAGTAGGTTATACATAACATGCTCAGCTATACCACCGTGAAGACCTATTCCTGATGGACATATACCACCATATCTTTTTTCTCTGACCTCATCTAAACCAGTTTGATTAGCCATTTTACTCATTTCGGAGGCAAACGAATCTACACCTATTTTATCATAGACCTCCTCAGTAAATTTCCGTATACCATACTTAACCATTAACTGTAACTCTTCTTCATTTAATTCGTCTAACATACAAATTCCTCCTTTTAAGGTTAGATGAAGCAAAATTTAAAAACTATATTATGATTTTCTAAATGTACTACTGGACCATAGTATGGCATATACACACCATTTGTCAAATTTCCCGTAATCCTCCAATACCTTGGAAACACACTATTTTAAAGCACTATTCCATCAAAATCATGGTAGATTTTGATGGAATGTGGGGTATTTAGGTAGAATCTACCTCAATTTTGGTGGAATTAGAGGTTGAATGTACCGAACGGTGTGTTGACAGCACTATAGAATAAATGGTATAGTTCTGGCAGGATTTAATCTTAGAACCTTGAAAGGAGCTGTACAAAAATGAAGAAAAAAAGAATAATGTTCATCAAACCATATTTGGAAACGGATGCTGTTTTTGATCCAATTAGGACATGCCCATATACAGGTACATGGTACCTTGCTTCATTGTTGAAGCAGGAGGGATACGATGTAAAATGTCTAGATGAAACTGTGAGAAATGACGGATTAAGTAAACAGGAGCTTTTTACAAGAACGCTACATGGAAACTCTTTCAAAGAAGAAAGGTTAGATATATCTTTCAAAGAGTTTCGAGATAAAGTAATGAAAGATTTTCTTATATTGTCGACAAATGCGTTTAGTAAAAAATATACTGCTTTTGTGGATAATAAAGTTGTGAGAACAATTGTTCGTACGGGTTGTCAGATTAAAGACACTCTTGAACAAATCAGAAGTTTTGCTCCAGATGTCGTTGGGATTCCATTAATCGCTACAGCAAATTATATTCCTGCAACAAATCTTGCAAACAGTATAAAAAATATGTTTCCGTATATCAAAATCATTTTTGGTGGACAACATATTTCTGTGGATCCAGACGGATTCCTTAAAGAAAACCCGCAAGTAGATAATGTTATTGTTGGTGATGCAATTACATCAATAATTGATGTTGTAGAAGGGCGAACAACAAATTCTATAATAAAAGGTAATTTTCAGACGATGGATAAATTTCCGTTGCTAGATTTTTCTTTTATTAAAGACGTTGGTTATCCAATCAATCCAACATATACATACCCTACCATGGGACGACAAGCTATTGATTATATGTTTTCAAAAGGGTGTTGGAGGAAGTGTGATTTCTGTGTTGCTGGATGCCAAGATGATAACAATGTAACAGCAATTAACTACGACACAGTAGATAAGCAGTTACATCTATTTGCGGAAAATGGAAACATAGAGATTGTTGTTCAAGATGATGCGTTCCTGTGGGATAAGAGGCATGTACAAAAACATCTCTCAACAATACTGAAATTAATGAAGAAGTATGGAATCTTTTGGCAAAATAATGGAGGTATAGAGTTTGAGTTATTGGATGAGTCTGTAACAAATCTCTTTTTTAAATATAACCAAAATGGTGATGGGAGAATAACATCTCTTTATGTTCCTTTTAATCCAAGAAGTTGGAATAAAACACAGAGTGCTTGTAAAACAATGGTTAATAGATATCACAAAAATCTTGATAATCTAAAAAAATTAAGAGATGCTGGTATTTATATTTTTACAAGTTCAATAGTAGGAACACCAGAACAAGATGAGGGTATGTTTTGGAAAGATTTAGAAGTTTCTCGTTCATTAATAACAGATGGTTATATTGATGCCTCTTTTGCACTTTCTGCCACAATGCTACCTGGAACAAACTGGTATAAATCTAATGGGCACAATATTGTTAACAAGAAGGATTATCCAGGATTTTCTTTATTTGCGACACATCACAGAACTCCGTTTTTAGAACCGCAGGATATTGAGAGATTAACTATTAGTTGGATGAAAGAATTAAGAGATGTTCAGCAGACGTTTCCGTGGCAGACAGCTTTCTTTGATTCAAGCTAAAGTTAATGCAGAGTTATATGTGTACAAGCCCTATCTTTTCTATTAGATTAGATAGGGCTTTATTATATTAAAGTGTAATAAACATCTCGTCCTGAATCGCCGATTTGTTTGATTTTGTTTTCGGTTTCTAGTTCGTTTAAATACTTTCTCGCAGTTGCGTTTGATACATCAAGTAGTTTTTCAACATTGTCGCAGGTTATACCTTTTTTGATGTCTTCTACATTACAAGCTTTTAATTCTTCTTGATGAACAGCTTCGCTATCCATCAAGCTTAGAATCTTTTGCTTTCTGTTTTGTGTTCGTTCAGTCAGAGCTTCGTGAGCTTCTTCTCGCATTTCATTCATTTCTTCCACTTGCTTTGAAGTGAAAGATTCTTGTCCTTCCGTAGCTTTAGCGTAGGAGGATGTTGTTTACCTTTGATATAAAATCCAAGAGCAATGCCGGCGATGAAAAATAATATTGATGTCATTGGTTTAGTTTAACAGATTTTTAGTTCTGTTTTTAATTATTCTTTAACCAATTTTTAATAGCATTTTTACAATCTTTCTGTTCAGATTTTTCATAGTAAGAGTGTGGAGCACCATCCAATATCACTATCTCTTTTTTGCCCTCTGGTATTGCATCATGTAAGATTTTAACATGTTTAGGAGGACAACTTATATCTTTTGATCCAACTATTAACAGTGTCGGCATAATTAGTTTTGAAGCATTTGGTAACAGATCATGTTGTAATCTTTCTTCCATCTGAAACCAATGTTTTCTTTTTAAATTACCATCTTTTCCTATTCTCTCAAGCACTCCTTCTTTTTTCCATTTTTCTAAACCTTCTGGATCTGTCGTTTTATGAGCCTCAAAAGATAGTTTCCCTGAAATAACAGGAGCGATAGGCACAAGATAATCAACTTCGTCTGGATATTCCTCTGCGTATCGTACAGCAGAATAACCTCCTTTTGAATGACCTGTTAATGCAAGTGGTTTTATAAACCAATCTTGTTTTTGCACCCATTTAACAACATCCTCAAAATCTTCCCAATGCAAACCAAGTGTTGATTTTTCGTAATCACCATCACTTTCTCCAAAAGCGTTTGTTGTATCAAAATTAAATGTTTGAAAACCACTTTCCAAGAAACTATCCTTTATTGCTTGCATAGTCGGCTTTTCCTTGTTTCCTCCCCAACCATGCTGAAGTACGCAAGTACCTTTAATTTCACCCGCTGGTTTTTCTAGCATTCCTACTATTGTCTGACCTTTTCTATTTTGTAATAGCAATTTTTTCATTGGTTCATTTTAACATTTTTTTATCTAGTTAAATATAATACCTTCTATCTCAACTAGCAAAAAAGGTACCTGACACCTATTCTGTTCATTATTTTTATAAAGTTGTTCACACAAATTTTCAATAAACTTAGTGTTAAGTAAATCTTTTTTTTTGGACTGAATGACGCCACCCAAGCCATCCTTGTTGAAAAAAGTATCGTATATTTTTTGGGCGTTTATTTGGATATTTTAAAAGTGGCTGAATATAGGCTTCAAAATATCTACTTTCTGCTGCTAAATTTGAATCATGCATAATTTTACAATTTAAATCTCCTCAATCACTTTCTCAATTTTTTACTCCTTTATAATCCTTATAACACCATTATTCGCATCTACTTTCACTATATCGCCGTCTTTGAAAACTTCTGTTGCGACTTTTGTACCAACAACACATGGAATCCCTAATTCGCGCGCAATAATTGCAGCATGACATGTAATACCGCCTTCATCAGTTACAAAAGCATTAGCATTTTTAAAATACGGAACAAGTTCTGGGCTTGTCATTGGGATAACTAAAACAAACCCTTTCTTTTTTGACAACGCTTCAAGTTTTTCTTTATCGTGGTATTCCTTCGCTGTAATTATTTGAACCAAACCTTTCGTAATACCTTTATTTCCCGTCGCACCTTTCAAAACACCGTTATTGTTTGCATCATGAACTATTTCGTCGTGCGGGTTTTGTTTTCTCAAATATTCTTTAATCACAAAAATATCATCACCTGTGATTGTTTCAAGCTTATCTCGTAAATGTATAAAAGCGATTGGTCTAGATATTATTTCTTCAAAATCAGGTATAGTTTGTGGATTCTGGACGATTTGTATAATCTCAGCTGTAGTCATACGCTCAACAATTTCGCGCGGAAAATTATACTCATTAATTAATACATCAATAAATCTACCATATACTTTATAATGATAGTTCAATATCAATCCATCAAGAATCATTCTGGTTTCTTGTAGTTTATGGATAAGTTTTTCGTCATTGGTTTCAAAAGATTCATCAATATAAAATGCAAAGTGATAGTATATTTCTGTAGTATAATCATTTGCCTTTTGGAGAGTTTCAATAAATATCTGTGGACTTTTTAAATCTTTATCACTTATTTGTAATATTTCTTCAAATGACTTTTTTATTCGTGACGACATCTCGAGCGTCTTCTTATCAATTTCTTTTATTATATTTATATCTTTAACTACTGGTATTAGATTTAGGTTTGACCACGCTTCAAACTCGTCATCAATTAGTGCAACTGTTAGTGGTTTTGGTTCAGAGTCCAACAATGAAAATAGTGGATTACTTATATAAGCAGGCATCATAGCTTCAAACCATATTACTGGAGTGAATGGATATGTAATGGTTTTACTTAGAGGACCATTTTTTGTTAATGCTTGTTGTATCTTTTTAATGTTTTTATTTATTTTCTCTTTTTCTAGAATTCTAACTACCCCATTATCTGCATCTACCTCCACCATATCGCCGTCTTTCAAGATTTTTGTCGCCACTTTTGTTCCTATAATACAAGGCTTATCAAGTTCTCTAGATACAATTGCTGCATGACTCATAATACCTCCTTCGTCTGCAATAATAGCAGAGCACTTAACTATAACAGGCATAAATGAAGGGTTTGATTGAATCGTTACCAAAATATCTCCGTCTTCAAATTTAGTAAAATCGTTTTTGGAAATAACAACTTTAACCCTACCTGTTACTAGTCCTTTTTGAGCAATGTTGCCTTTAATTTTCCTAATACTTTCATCAACCTCTGGGTAAAAAGATTTTAAAAATGATTCATCGTGGAAGAACTTTTCTTTTCCAAAAGAAGAGAAACCGACAAAATTGTTTTTTCGTTGTTGGGTAGTATTCAATAACTCTTGTTTGGTTAACTTACTATCTAAAAAACTGAAAATTTCATCACTTGTAGTAAATGCGATGTCTTTTCTAGAAACATCAAGTATGGTGACCAATGAATCAAGTAAGTAAGATAGTACATACTGATGAAAATCATGGTAAGACAATGAACGAAGCTTTTCACATTCTTTTAATATCCACTGATATTTTGCTTCTTTCGCCACATCATCAATTTCAAAAACACTTCCTATAATATAAGGAATTTCAATTATATAAACAAAATAATCTATAATTTGTTGTATTGCTCTTTGGTATTCTTTCTTAAAATCTGGTAGAGTTTTAATAACATCCTTACGTTTTTTGTAGGAATCAATCATTGTCTCAGTGTTTGCAATTACATTTTTTGCTTCTGCAAATAATTTTTTTACCTTAGACTTCTCCTTGATAAATTCTTTAGTAAATCTGTCAGACTCCTGAAGTTCATCTACTCTTCTGTATAGATCCATAGTTTCTCCACCATTATATAGAAATAACCAATAATCGTGACCAAAACCAAACACCTGCTTTAATTTAGCGCCTTTAAACTCCTTAACTAAAATATTGGTGAGGAAAAATTCTGTTGGTCTATCAAGATAATGCGCCCAATCTATTTGGTTATAATTCAATTCTTCTGCGTTTATTTGATCAACCTGTGTACCTAAGGTGGTAATCGGTCTGCTTTGGGTAATATAAAATTTACTATTCTCATATGCCCATTCTATGTCTTGTGGACTACTGTAATGATTTTCTATTTGTTTAATTAGATTTGAGAGTTCAATTATTTGTTCTTCTGTAAGCACTTGTTCTTTACCTTTTTCTTTTAGTTCTTGCCATGTGTTTCCGCCGTCTTTATTTCTGTATAGAGCTTTTGTTTGTTCGTTTACATTTATATCTATAATCTGATTATCTTTCTTTGAAACTGTATAAGCGTCTGGTGTAATAGACCCCGAAACAACAGCTTCTCCCAGTCCAAAACCAGCTTCTATAATAAGTTGATTTGAATCTTCAGTTACAGGATGTACCGAAAAGGCAATTCCTGACTTTTCTGAATCTATCATCTTTTGTATTACTACCGCTACTGACACATGAGAATCTTTAAGTCCTTGCTCAAAGCGATAGAATATTGCCCTTGGCGTAAACAATGACGCCCAGCATCTTTTTACATTTTCTAATAGTTTATCTTCTGTTGTATTTAAGAAAGTGTCTAATTGTCCTGCCCACGCTGCTGATTTTGAATCTTCTGCTGTCGCAGAGGAGCGAACTGCTACATACTTAATATTTAAATTTTTGAATTCTTTTTGTATTTCTTCTTTTATGTTCTTTGAGATTTCTTTGCTTAGTATTAAATTCTGTATATTTTTTGATGCTTTCTCTACTGTATGGATTTTGTTATTTTCCGCATCATTTAATTCACTTCGTATTTCTTGTCTTAGATCTGTTTCATCAAGAAACTTTTCAAAAGTATCTGTTAGTATGACAAATCCTTCTGGCACTGAAATATTCTCTTGTGTCATTTCGCCAAGTGAGGCGCCTTTGCCACCTGCAACATTTACATTATTTTTAGTTAAACTTTTGAAATGTCTTGTAAACATATTATTTAATTAAACTACCTATATCAACACCTAACGCTTTTGCAAGTTTTTCAATATTTTTTAATGCCATATTACGAACACCTCGCTCAATACCACTAATGTAAGTTGGATGCACACCTAAAATCTTAGCAAGGTCTCCTTGCGACATTTCTTTTTCAAGACGAATCTTTTTTACAGTTTTTCCAAATTTAACGGAGATATCAGCCATAAGTTATACACATAATGTTATAGATATAGTTTAACAACTATTGTAGAATTATTCTATATAGAGAGATATTTCTATAAATAGTGAATACCTCAAGCCGTTGAGGTATTCACGAAAAATCGCCAAACGGTCTTGAGAAATACATCATTCTCTCTATGTTCATAGAACATTGCAGAAAGAACAATATATTTATCTCAAGTCTGTCTAAATTTGCAAAACAAAAAAATCTTTTCCTTTTTAAAAAACAAAAACGGGGGCAGAAAACGACGAAATAAGTAAAGAAATTTTTTTGTTTTGGTTACGGCGGAGTGATAGCGGAGCCGTTGGGGCGATAACATTACCACGAGCTCGGGGCGTAAGAGAGAGATTGAAGACACCACGCGCGCGGCGCGTAATTAATCGGTCTCATGTTCGAACAGAGTTCGACCAAAGGCTATTAAAAGGTCACAAAAATTAAAAACCCCTTGAAATCTTCTAGATTTCAAGGGGTTTTTAATTTTTGTGACCCTACCGGGAATCGAACCCGGATTACCAGCTTGAGAAGCTGATGTCCTAACCGTTAGACGATAGGGCCTTACAAAGTAAAATATATCAATCTTTTACCTTTTACGCCACTCTTCTTCCTGACGCACCAGAAGTTTGTATTTTCTATCTGGCTCCGCCATAACTTTCTCGACTACCCTCTCTGCTCTTATGGACTGTGAACCTTTTACTAGTACTATATCTCCCTCTTCTATAATCTTCTGAAGCTTCTCCCCTGCACTTACAGAATCACCAAACTCAAATATATCTTTCTTTTTCATCTTCTCACTGTTTGCACCTTCGGCTATGTACTTAGCACGCATACCTATAGTTATGAGTATGTCTGCAGTTACCGCTACAAGCTTACCTACCTTTATGTGCTCTTCATGAGAATGCTCTCCGAGCTCCATCATATCTCCAAGTACTGCTATCTTCTTACCTGTAGTATTTACCTCTTTTAGAGTTTTAAGTGCTTCTACCATAGCAGTAGGAGATGCATTATAACTATCGTCTATTATTGTAGAATTATTAATACCTTCTATCAGTCGCATCCTTCCTTGCGCGCTTTCATGACTTGTAAGTGACTCTTTCATAGAAACTATATTAAGATCCTGCGAGACACCCACAGCAAGTGCCGAAAGCATAGGGTATATATGCTGTTTACCTACCACACCACTAAGCTCTACTGGTATAGAACTTCCTCCATAATCTACTCTAAAGGTTATACCGGCTGGTTTATTATTCTCATAAACTATATTTTGATTTGAAGCTACTATACTTTCCCCTTCTTTAAATCCATATGTAAACACTTCTTTACTTCCTACTAAATCTTTCATACTAGTAGTATTTTTGTCATCACCATTTACTACAAACACACCGTCATCCGAAAGCGCTTTTACCAAATAGCTTTTTTCTTTAACCACCTCTTCTGAGCTCTTAAAAAACTCCACATGCACAGGTACATCAGGTATGTGCGTCATCACTACTATGTTTGGCTTAAGCCACTTTGACACTTTTTCTATGTCCCCCGGTCTATCTGCACCAACTTCAAGTACAAGCCATTTAGGATAATGGTTTTTAAGTATTATAAGTTTGAAGCCGTCTATTATATTTTTTATCCATAAAGACACATCGTTCCAGCCATTAGGTAGCCCAAGTATAGTAAGAGGTATCCCTATCTCACTATTAAAACTTTTCTCACTTTTACGTACAAAAAAGCTGGAGCTAAGCACAGTATAAATAGCATCTTTAGAAGATGTCTTGCCGATGTTACCAGTAATAGCAACAACCTTAGGTTTATACTTTTTAAGCACTAGCTTTGCTTCTAGTGTGAGTATATAAACTATTATTTTTTTAAAAATATTTTTCATTTTATCTATCTGGTGGCACTTCGTAATAATTTATCAAAAACTGTACTGTATCTGCAAATGGATAAGTAAGAGTCTGTGAAGCATACCTTACTTCTTGAGGCTCAATAGTATAAAGAAATATTAAATACTTTGCATCATAAGCTGGGAAGTATCCAAAGAACGAATGTAAAAACTTATCTTCATAATACCCTCCATTTTCTCTATCTGCGATCTGTGCAGTACCAGTCTTAGCAGCAACTGAATAATTATCAAACTTTACTTTACCACCAAGAAGCGCCTCGTCCACCACTTCTACAAGCATCCGGGTTACGTCTTCTACACTCTCTTGCTTTAACACTGTTTCATCTACAAAAGTCATAGTCTTTGAAAGTCCAGAAGTATATTTAATCTTCTTTGCTAAATGTGGAGTTATCAGCTTACCACCGTTTGCAAGGACAGACAAAGCTCTTACAGTAGCTATAGGTGTCATAGCTATACCTTGCCCAAACGAAGCCGTAGCATACTCCAGATCTCTAGGAGACTTTAAGTTTTCTACAAGCCCTGCACTTTCATTAGGCAAGTCTACACCAGTCTCGTCTCCAATACCGAAGCTAAGCATATAGTCAGCAAACCGTTTGTTGCCAGTTTTCTCAACTACAAACGCTACACCAGTATTTAAAGACTGGCTAAGTACTTCTTGCATTGGCACAACTCCACGCGCTTTGCCGTCAAAGTTTGAAATCGTATAATCACTAAGCTCTATACTACCTCTGTCGTTGTAAGTAGTGGTAGCTGTCACTGCTCCAGCGTCTATCCCTGCTACCATAGTAAGTGGCTTTATGATAGAACCCATCTCATAAACACTTTCAACAATAGGATTTACAAATACAGAAGAATTTTCTTCTTTATGAAATTTATTTATATTAAAGCTTGGGTATACACCCATAGCGTATATCTCTCCGTTTTGTGGGTTTACTATAACCCCCGCTGTTTGTTTTGAGTCCCATTTATCATTTACTTCTGCAAGTTTATTTTCAAGGAAGAGCTGTACTGATGGCTCTATAGAGACCACTACATCTCCAGAACGATTACCCTTTTTAAATACAGCACTATTTATATTTGCAAAAATCTCTGCAAAAAAGTTTACATACATCCCATCACTGCTGCGCTCTAATACGTCGTTGTAATATCTCTCTAGTCCATACCTTCCGGAGAATTCATCACCAATGAAGCCAACGAAGCCCAGAGTTTGTGCAGCTAGAGACTCTCCAGGGTAGAAACGCCACCTATCTTTATAGATACTTACACCATCCAAATCTAAATCTTCTATAGCATGTGCAATGTCTGGATCAACTCTTTTTGCTATTTCTTCATAAGGATCAGCCTTCTTTCCAGCACGTAAGAAGAACGTATCTTGATCTATTTCTATAAGAGCTGATAGTTTTTTATATACATCTTCTTCGTCTACTATGTTTTTGGGATTTATAGCAATGGTAAACCCAGAACGTAATGTAGCACCAGAGACTAATCTCTTGTCTTTATCATTAAGGAAGATAGAACCCCTATTATATAAGTCTTGTCCTGCATTAGTGTATTGCCTGTCTGCGTCATTACTAAAGTCCTCACCGTGCATTATCTGTACAAAATAAAGCCGCCCTAAGAGAATGATGGCGACCAAAAACACAATTCCTGATATTATGCGAATCCTTATTAAAAGCCCTGATTTCATTAACCTATAATAACATATTTAAACTATTACTAATTCTCAAGACTCAACTTTGCAAATGATTTACGAGCTACGAAGGTTTTTGTACTTATATTCTTAAATCCTACTGCTTTTGCGTATTCTTTATTGATAGTGTTTTTATGTGCTATGTATTCAAATTCTAGCTCACTTATAGCAGAGCTGACTGCTACTACGTCATTATTTATCTCTTCTCTTACTATCACATTAACTATAGATTTACTTATAAAATAACCATAAAAGCCTAGTAGTATGAAAACCAAAACCACAAGTGCAGTTAATGCTCTTTTTTCGAAAATATTAATTTGTAATGCTTTACTTTTCATGTTTTTGAAATATTCTTAATTTTGCACTTCTTGAACGAGGGTTTTCTTTTACCTCATCCCTACTTGGTGCTATGGGCTTTTTTGTAATGATTGTCCCTATCCCTACTTCTTTTTGTT
Organism: Parcubacteria group bacterium; assembly: GCA_016784285.1. GTDB lineage: Bacteria > Patescibacteriota > Minisyncoccia > Phycocordibacterales > UBA2163 > UBA2163. The sequence continues at coordinate 121 of JADHUX010000007.1, read as the reverse complement.
CTTTGAAGAAGTTTTTTACTATCCTATCTTCAATACTATGGAATGCTATGACTGCTACCCTACCACCCTCTTCTAGTAAATCTATTGTTTTTGGTAGAGCTTCTTTAAGTGCTCCTATTTC
>JADHUX010000006.1 GCA_016784285.1 Parcubacteria group bacterium | reverse complement strand
ATGTAAACTTTCTTAAGGGGAAAGGTGTTGAGGTGGGGATTACTGCATCTACTGGGATAGCAGCGACTCACATAGGTGGTATGACCATACACTCATGGGCAGGTATCGGTATCAATGATGAAATGTCAGAAAGTGACATCCGTGATCTTTCTAAGAAAAAGCATTTGGGTGGAAGGTTCAAGAGAACAAAGGTACTTGTAATAGACGAAGTCTCTATGCTTCATCACTTCCGTTTAGATATGGTAGACAAAGTCTGTAAGATGTTTAAAGAAAGCGCAGAGCCCTTCGGTGGTATGCAAGTCATACTCGTGGGGGACTTTTTCCAGCTTCCACCAATATCGCGCGGTAGTGAGAGAGCGCATTTTGTACATAAGTCCAACATCTGGAATACGATGGGGCTTAAAGTGTGTTACTTAGACGAACAGTACAGACATGAAGACGATAATCTTCTTAATCTGCTGAACGATATTCGCGCAAACAATACCGGAGAGCATACACTTGAGCCCTTGAGGAAGAGATATAATAAAAATGTAGACGGGGTAGAAGCACCTACTAAGCTTTACACACACAATATAGATGTAGATAAGATAAACGAAAGAGAGTTAGGTAAGTTGCCTGGTAATAATAAAATATTTGAAATGAAAGGTAGAGGTGCTCGTGCACTTCAGGATACTTTGAAGAGGAGTTGTTTGGCTCCGGAGTATTTGTATTTGAAGAAGAATGCAGTGGTAATGTTTGTAAAGAATAATTTTGAAAAAGGTTATGTAAACGGGACACTTGGTAAAGTGGTAGACTTTGAATTTAATGAAGAATATGGAGAGGATTTGCCGGTGGTGGAGACCTTAAATGGTGAGAGAATTTTAGCAGAACCAGAGAGCTGGAGGATAGAGGAAGAAGGCAAGACAAAGGCCGAAATAGGCCAAATACCGCTCCGCCTCGCATGGGCTATAACAGTACACAAAAGCCAAGGAATGAGCTTGGACGCAGCCGAAATGGACCTCTCAAAGGCATTTGTAGAAGGGCAGGGATACGTGGCACTTTCTCGTGTACGGACACTCTCAGGGCTTAGGTTAATGGGTCTTAATGACACGGCACTAAGGGTCAATGATGAGATTTTGGAGTTTGATAATGAGTTATTAAGAGAGTCTAAAAAGGCAGTGAAAGAGCTTAAAGATCTGAAAGATAATAAAAAGAAACAAGAAGAGTTTATAACTTCAGTTACTCCAACTAAAGAAGAAAAGGAAGAGAAGCTTTCTACAGTAGAGAAGACGAGACTACTACTTGCAGAAGAGCTTACAGTAGAGGAGATAGCGAAGAAAAGAGAAATGACAAAAGGAACTATAGTAGGGCATATAGAAAAGTTAAGAGAGCAAGGGGAGTGTCCTGACATTACTCATGTAGAGAAGACGATAGACAAAGAAAGATTAAAAAAGATCAAAAAAGCATTTGAAAAGTCTGGCGACACTAAGCTATCGCCAGTACGAAGTATTTTAGGAAGTAATTTTACCTTTGATGAGCTTCGTCTGGCAAGATTGTTTTTATAAATGTCGCTTCGCATAGTTCTCCATCAAAAGCACACATAAATTTGTAGCGACAAATTTTGCTCTGCTCGCTCCGCTGAGGCGGAGCTGTGCAAGGCTTTTGAGTGAGACTATGCTACGCTTTGTACTTATGGAGGATATTTTAAATATATACAAACCAATAGGGATATCACCGCTTGATGTGATCAAGCTTCTGCAAGAGAAAAACCCTAAATATAAAGATGTACCAATGACTTACGCTGGGCGGTTAGATCCTGTGGCAGAAGGAGTACTGCTTTTACTTGCAGGGGAAGACGTGCATAAAAAGGAAGAATATATGAAGCTTGAAAAGCAGTATGAAGCAGAGATACTTTTTGGTTTTGAGACAGATACCTATGATATTTTAGGAATTAATCAAACAACCCAGTCGACTGGGTTGTTTGAAGAAAAGATTAAAAACCTAAAAGGCGAGATAACTTTACCACTTCCGCCGTACTCATCATATAAGATAAACGGTAAACCCCTTTTCATGTGGGCTAGAGAAGGTAAGTTAGGTGACATAGAAATACCTATGCGAACTACACAGATTCACAGTACTCAAGTTTTAGATTCTTATGAAATAAGTTCTACAGAATTACTTAAAAGAATCACAGAAAAGGTTAATCTAGTAAAAGGAGATTTCAGACAAGAAGAAATCTTAAACAAATGGCAAGAAGTTTTAAAAGATGAGCAAAAATATTCTGTAGCAAAAACGAAGTTTAATGTTTCAAGTGGGACATATATACGCTCTATTGCTCACTCCCTAGGAGGGGTACTTCTAGGGCTTACTCGCACAAAGGTAGGGGAGTTTGATATAGAGGATTCTATAAAACTTTAGTTATCCCCAGCAAGGACTGTCCTTGCTGGGGATTGACAATAGTACTTAATACCGATATCTTTTAGGTAGAATAATTTTTTAATTAAATTAAGGAGAGGTACTTTATGAAGAAGAGAGAAGATGTATGCGACAGCAGGTGGTGTAGGATCCCACGTTTTATCGGTGGTATTCTAGTGGTTTTCTTTGGCGCAATGGTGTGGACAGACGGATATGCTCTTGATAATTTACATACATTTGATTTTACAAAAAGTATGTTAAATAGTACGTGTATATTTTATGGTTTTTCTATCTTTTTAATTGGACTTGTAATTATGTTTATAAATCCTCTATTAGATTTTATTGATTTACTTTTTATAAAATATAACAAAAAGGCATCCTCTTGAGGATGCCTTTTATTTACCGGGCTGTGTGCGCTTGATAGATGTCCTCTACGGCTTTTACTGCGTCTCCTGCGGCTATGTTGTTCTGGTGGTAGAGCTCGTCTGTGACGTCGCCTGCTGCCCAGATGCCTGGTGTTGAGGTTTGTTGGTTCTTAGGGTCTGTGATTATTCTGTTAAAATCGTCTAGTTTTACTACATCTTTTGCAAAGTCTGTAGCTGGTATATTGCCTATCTCTACAAATACTCCATTTGCTTGGATGTCTTTTGTCTCTCCTGTCTTAAGATCTTTATATGAAATACCTGTTACAAATCCATCTCCTTTTACTTCTGTAATATCAGATTCTGTAAGTACTGTCATATTGGGGTGAGCAGATACTTTCTTCACAGTTACTGGATCAGCTTTACAGACTGGTTTTCTGCAGAGTAGTGTAACACTTTTAGTATAAGCAAGAAGCTGCGCTGCGGTTTCAAAGCCGGCATTACCTCCACCTATTACTACTACATCTTGTCCTGAGAAGACAGGTCCGTCACAAGATGCACAGTAAGTAAGTCCTTTGTGGTCAAATTCTTTTGCTCCGGGGACTTCTAGCTTTCTTCTGTTTGCACCAGATGTTATAAGTACGTTTTTACTTTTATATTCTTTTCCGCTCTCAGTAACAGCCACAAATTCGTCATCTTCTTTTGAAAGAGTTTTAACTTTCTCTCCTTCTATGATATCTACAACATCTCCAGCATAAGCTTCTAGGTGCTTCTTCATGTTTTCTGCAAGTTCTTTACCAGGGATTGAGACTGTTCCTATCCAGTTTTGGACATCTTCTGAGACGGCGCTTTGCCCTTCAAATTCGCAAGCTATGACAGCAGTCTTGAGTCTTTTACGTGAAGCGTAGACTCCGGCAGCAACTCCAGCAGGACCACCACCTATTATGATTAAATCGTACATATTTATTTAGAATTATGAATAAGAAATTATTGCGGGAAAAGGTCTTTCCTCGATGTAGAAGTTGCGAAACTCCTTCTACATAGGTCGTCCTTGAGGAGCAATAATTTAAGTATACAAAAAAAGAAACTGATTTTCCAGTTTCTTTTTTTTTGCGTGTTATTTAATCTTTGATCTCCTTAGAAATGCTGGTACTACACCCCAATCATCGTCATCGTCACTATCATCTTCTTTCTTTTTATTTTCTTCGTCTGGAGTTTGTGGAGCTGCAGCTTCTTTTTTGGGTTCTGTCTTGATTGTATTAAATATCTTTCCACGTACTTTGTCTTCATCTAAATCTTTTACTTTCTGGTCAGCTTCATGCACATTGCCAGATTGGAATAATGCTGGGCTCTTGTGGAGGATATTGTCAGGGAAACCTGTAGCAATAACAGTAACTTTAACTTCATTTTTCTTAATACTATCGTCCTTAATAGTTCCGAAGATTACCTTTGCATGTGGGTCAATAGATTCTGTGATAACCTTAGCTGCTTCTTGTATCTCAAGCATTCCTAGATCGTCTCCACCTGCTACTGCAAACAGTACTCCTTTAGCACCGTTGATAGATATCTCAAGTAGTGGTGATGAGATAGCCATACGTGCTGCCTCTTCTGCTCGTTTCTCTCCTCCTGCTACACCGATACCCATAAGAGCTGAGCCTGCGTTTTCCATAACGGCTCTTATGTCTGCGAAGTCCACATTGATAATACCTGGTGTAGTGATCAGATCTGAAATACCTTCTACTGCTTGAAGTAGTATGTCGTCTGACATACCAAATGCATTTTTAACACTTGTATCTTTGTCAACGATTGCAAGTAGTCTGTCGTTTGGAATTATAATAAGTGCATCAACTTCTTTCTTAAGAGCTTCAAGTCCTTTTTCTGCAAGCTCCATTCTGTGCTGTCCTTCAAATGAAAATGGTTTTGTAACGATACCAACTGTAAGTGCTCCTGACTCGCGAGCTGTGTTTGCGATCACAGGTGCAGCACCTGTGCCAGTACCACCCCCAAAACCTCCAGTGATAAATACCATGTCTGAACCTTTTGTGACTTCTTGTATTTCTTCTTTTGTTTCTTCTGCTGCGCGTCTTCCAAGCTCTGGATTCATACCAGCTCCAAGTCCTCGTGTTAGGTTTTTACCTATATGGATCTTCTTTTTAGCAGATGAATGGTGCAGATCTTGAGCATCTGTATTTATAGAAACGAATTCAACACCTTTAACCTTAGAATTAATCATGTGGTTTATAGCGTTATTTCCAGATCCTCCGACTCCGATTACTCGGATTCTTGCGAAAGATTCTACATCAGGTTTAACTTGTTTCATATTTTTTGATATTTATTTAGCTAATTTGAACCCATCATATCAGATAGAAAGGGTATTGTGAACTTTGACAGTATCGCCGGCTGTGTCATGGTTTTTACACAAAAATAGCTCGGGAGCGGAGCTCCCGAGCTATTGCGGGAAAAAGTCGTTCCTCGAGGAGGAATTTATGACGGAAGAGGTGCGACCTTGAGGAGCGTTAAGGTAAAAACTGCTTTACCCAGCCGACAATACTTCCGCCAGTTTGCTTTGCTAGTTTTATTCCTACTCCGTCTTCGTCAGTAGAGAGTCCCCAGATGCAAAGTCCATATGCAACTGCCCATGAAGAGTCGCGTACGTTTCCTTGTATAGTTACTGACCCATTGTTACCACTAGTAAATCCTGAAGATGTTTTTGAAGGAAGTTTGAGTGCAGCTCGTGCTAGGTCTTCTATAGTTGCTATACCTGATCCACCACCAGTGATTATTATCCCTGCAGGGAGTAATCCTGCTTTACCGATTTTCTTTAAGTGTGACTCAATAAGTTCAAATATATCAGAAAGTCTTGCGCTAACTATTTCGTCTAGTTTTTTCTGTGGGAACTCAGCACCGGAGAGAGCCCCTGTTTTTACTCGTTCTGCTTGATCAAGTGGTATTTTGAGCCCAAGAGCTATATCGTTTGTTATATCTGTACCACCGATTGAAAAGACTTTAAGTGATACAGGTATATTATTTTCAAATATTACTATTGAAACTGTCTCTGCACCTATGTTTGCAAGTACAGAGCCCGCTACCTTCTGTGCTCGGCTTAATGTAACAAAACTTCCAGCAAGAGGGGAAGCCATTACATCTTCTACTGCTATACCTGCATCTTCTACTGCAGATATGAGATCATTTAAATGCTGTTCAAGACAAGTTATAAAAAGTACGTCTAGCTCAAGTTTACTGCCACGCATACCTTGTGGTTTACCAAGAACTTTTTGTCCATCTATTTTGTATTGAAGAGGGACTTCATGGAGAATTTTGCGGTTCGCTATCTTTTGTGCGACTTTTTTCTCGCTGTCTTTTATAGCTTTTTCAATATCTAAATCTGTTATTTCAGAGTCTGCTCTTGCTATAACAGCTCCACCACGCGAGTGAACTTCTTCTAGTCCTACACCACCTATAGAGATAAATGCTTTTTTGATTCTTATTCCGGCTGACTTTTCTGCTTGTGCAACCGCTGTGCTTATACTTCTTACAGTATCGTTTTGGTTAATTATATAACCATGACGTAGGCCTTTGGACTGCGAAAAACCAGTACCTATTATCTTAGGCATATTGCCGTTTCCGTTTTTACCGTACTCAGTCACTATTACTTTTACTTGGTGAGTACCTATATCTATCCCTGTTGTTATGTTACGTGCCATATATAAAATTATTATACAACACAACTTATAAAACCCCCAAATTTATATATACTTTTTCTTTAGTTTTGTTTCTTTTTTATCCATTTTTTCTCCATGTTTGAAATCTTTTAAGTGAAGTAGTCCATGAATGAAGAGGTAAGTTATAAAATCGCCCTCTTTCATATCAAATTTTTTAGCATCACGTTTTGCTACTTCAGGAGCTATAAATATCTCACCTTCAGACTTAGACAAAGGGAAGGTTAGTATATTTGTTGGTCTATCTTTCTTACGATACTTTTTATTAAGTGTTTGAGATCTAGCGCTACCTATAAACACAAGGCTAAGTTCATAATTTTTACCAAGTACGTCGTTTTTTATACGAATAAAAAGCAAGCTTTGAGGCTTACTTTTTGTTTTATTTAAAATTGAGAAATTATTATCTTTCATTGTTTATCTTCGTCCATATCTACCTGTTTGCTCTACTATTTTACCAAGTTTTATTTGTTCGTCTCGCTGGGCTTTCTTATTGATTCTTTTTAGAGTCTTTTTCTTCTTTACGTAAGTTGATTTTTGTCTGTCATAATATCTAATACCACGAACTCGCGATAGTATTCCAGACCCACGTACACGCTTAGTAAACCTTCTCAGAAGGCCTGCTGTGTTTTCTTTGTCGTTTTTTTCTACTTGAACATTAATACTCATAGTTAATAAACATACCACATAATATGTAGATTTACAATATTTATCTAAACATGTATATCTTTTAGATATTGTGACAAATCATCTACTAAGACTGTGTGCTGAAACTGTGTATTCATATCACGTACTATTACGGTGCCATCAAGCGCTTCACGATGACCCATTATGATTGCATAAGGTACTTTGAGGTATTGAGCAAAAGAGAGCTGTTCGCTTAATTTGTCATTGTCTAGTGAATGATGAGTGTATATATTTGATTTTCGTAAAGTATCTATTATTGAGAGACTTTGCCTTTTTGCTTCAGAGCCAAGCTGTATGAAGTATACCTTTGGTTTACGAGCTCTCTTTAATGTATTTAATTCTTTTTCTTTTATACCCTTTTTCTCAAATTCAAATACTATACCTACAGTTGGAACATCAATATTAAACATCTTTTTTACTAATTCATCACAACGACCACCTTTTGCAAGTATAGGCATGTCATTGTCTTCATTAACGTTATGTATTTCAAACAGTGTTTGTGAGTAGCAAGTATTGCTTCCAATAAGAAAGTTGTCTATTTCATAAGGCATGTTTCCTATTTCCATGTACTCTAATACCTCGCTCAAGTGTTTTCTATTGTTGTCTGATAAAAATTTAATAGGTTGTGGGATATCTTCTTCATTTGAACAACATTCTTTATGAAGTTGGTTGTATGCTTTAAACACGTCTTTTTTTAGAGTATGTCTTACTTGAGAGGGTACAGAGTTTATGTTTTTTCTAAAGTATGAATTTAGTTCACTTACAAACTTTGAAGACGAATCTTTGTCACCCATACTATTTATAGATATTTGAATGTCGTTTATCCCGATATCTTCTAAGATTGCAGTAGCTGTTTTTAATATAAGTGCTTCAGCAATGCTTTTCTTAATCCCTACAGCCACAAGACCAAAGCTTAGTGTTTTGTGGTCTTGTTTTTTGTTTATATTGCTTTGCTGTATTAGAAGTGGGTGTTTGTATGGTAAAAGTCCATTATCAACTATAGTTTTAAGTGTAGAAAGGATCTGGTCACTAGCTATATCAACACTGTAGTTTTTTATATTTTGTTTTATATTTTTGGGTTTTTCTGTACGTATAGGAGATTTCTTTGACATGGGTGCATTAGCTTCGTTTTCTTTGTTTAGATTATTAAAGTGTTTTTTTTGTATAGATACTTTATCGATATTGTCAAAACCATAACATGATGCAATACCCATTGCTTTTTTTAGTAAATCTGCGGAGTTTGATTTTGTTAATATCTTTGTAGGTATCATAAATATATTAGTTACTATAATCTCCCGGGTAAACACTAAACTGATTAATAGGGAATAGTCTTACAAATGCTTTTCCGATTACAAACTTTTCATCAAGAGGTCCCCATATTCTTGAATCAGAGCTATGATTTCTGTTGTCTCCGAGGACAAAATATTCGTCGTCTTTTAGTTTTGTAGTAAAAGTGTCTCTTGTCTCTTCGTTTATGTAGGGCTCGTCCAAATTAAAACCCCCTGGGAATAGGTCATTTTTGATAGTAAGTTTTCCAGAATCCATAATAACAGTCTCATTTGGGAGACCTATGACTCTTTTTATAAAAAACACTGAAGGATCTCTAGGGTATTTGAAGATTATTACTTCTCCGCGCTCTGGTGTACCTATCTGGTAGCTTAGTTGGTCAACTATAAGATACTGACTGCTGTCAAAGCTTGGGTGCATAGATGCACCGCTTACTATAAAAGGTTGTGCTATGAAGAGTCGTATTGGAGCAACGATAAGAATAGCAATGAGAGAGAATTTAAGAATTTCTTTTAAAAGATTTTCTTTTTTTAATTTAAGAGATTCCATTTACACCTATTGTACTTGAAAGATTTGTTTGACACAATATTTAAAAGTGTGTGATATAATTTATTTTATGTTTTATATAGTAGGCTTAGGAAATCCAGGTGAAGAATATCAAAACACTCGGCATAATGCAGGAGCTTTGTCTGTGGAAAGCTTTGCAAAGAAGAATAAATTAAATTTTTTCGAGACAGAAAAATTTGGTAAAGAGAAAGTGCATTTATTGCTCCCTAAGACCTTTATGAATAAGTCAGGGACTCAACTTACGAAGTTAATTACAAGCAAAAAGAAAGCAGAAAGTCTTGTTGTCATCTACGACGACCTTGATATGCCACTTGGTAAGATCAAGATCTCATTTGGTAGAGGTTCTGGAGGGCACAAGGGGATAGAATCCATAGCGCGCTCAATAAAAACTAAAGATTTTATAAGAATAAGGATTGGCATCGCGCCATCAACTCCAAGTGGAAAGATAAAGAAAATAAAAGAAGAACAGAAAGTAATTGATTTTATACTTGGAGACTTTAAAAAGAAAGAAACAGAAACACTCAAGAAAATCTTCAAAAAAGTAAATGAAGCACTCGAAACTATAATAAAAGAGGGTAGAGCAAAAGCAATGAATGAATATAATAGATAAATCATCCAAGGGTCGCCCTTGGATTAGGATTAAGTGGGATTTAAACAAAAAAATAAACGGCTCATCGTGAGATGAGCCGTTTATTTTTTTGTTTTTACTTAATCTTTTTTAAATGAAAGTGTCATTTTTTGTTCTTTTGGTTCAAAGACTGCTATTTTGAAGTCATAAGTCTTTCCAAGTTCAAGTGTCTTTCTTAGATCTTCTTCGTTTTCAAATTCTGATACATGTACAAGTCCTGCTACACCTTCTTCGATTGATGCAAGAGCTCCATGTTTATTGTATTTGATCACCACTCCAGTTACTGTTTCGTCTTTCTTATATTTATCGCTAGCTTCTTTCCAAGGGTTTTCTTTCAAAGCCTTGATAGAAAGTGAGATCTTTCCGTCTTTTATTTCTATGATCTTAACAGGAGTTTTGTCTCCAACTGCAAACAAGCTTCTTGGATCGTCTACTAGACCCCATTCTATCTCAGAGATATGCACAAGTCCTTCAAGTCCTTCTTCAATCTTTACAAAGATCCCAAAGTCAACGATACCTGTAATCTCTCCTTCTACTTCGTCACCAACTGCATATTTATCGACTATCTTTTCTTTCTCTTTTTTCTCAGGATCCTTTTCAGAGAAGATAAGCTTACCTTCTTTAGGGTCAGCAGTAATGATTGATACTGAAAGCTTAGTACCAACAAGCTTTTTGAGTTCGTTTAGTATTTTGTCTTTATCACCGTCTGTAACTCGTGGGTAGTGACCTGCTTTAAGTTGTGAAGCTGGTAGGAAACCTTGTATGCTTTTCCACTCAAGGATAAGTCCACCTTTGTTAGCTTCCTTTACAGGTACTTCAATGATGCTTTTGTTCGCAATAGCGATCTCAGCTTCACTCCACAGAAGTGCTTGACGAGCTTCTTTAAGTGAAAGCTCAATATAGCCGTCTTTATTTGTAGTTCTGTCTACTACCTTTGCTGCTATATTGTCTCCTATATTTACTTTTCTAAGTATGTCAGATGCCTGTAGGAATTCTTTTCCATAAATAATACCGGTACCAAATGGGTGTAGATCAATAAATACACTTGATTTGAGAGTACCAATAACAGCCCCTTCTACAAGGTCTCCAACTTCTGGTGGGTTAGGACTATCGTTCAATAACTTTGTCATTGCAGAGTCCTTTTTCCCAGTCTTTCCTGCCTTGCCGGCAGGTAGGTTTGTCTCTTCTGATACTACTTCTTTTTCTTCTACTTCTTTAGTTTTTGTTGTCATAATATAAAATAGCGCAGGATGTCCTGTTTTTACGGGAGAAGGCCTTTCCTCGTGAAGCTTAGCGGAAAGAGGTGAGACCTTAAGGAGTAAAACAGGGGTTAATTCCTACACAAACTAATAAAACAATGTCTTCAATATTACTACAAAATTTAGATTTTTGCAATTATCTGATATAATGTAGTAAATAAAATTATGGTAATCACATATCATGGAGGGGAATTTTTTAAAGTAAGCTTTGCAGACACAACTGTTGCTATAAACCCTATCTCAAAAGAATCAAAATTAAGTAGCGCACGGTTTGGTGCGGATATTGCTATTGTCAGTCTAAACGATAAAGATTTTAATGGTGTAGAGCAGGTCACACATGGAGACAAAGAGCCGTTTGCCATATTAGGTCCAGGAGAGTACGAAGTTAAGAAGGTATTTATAAAAGGATTACAAAGCATGTCAGGATATGGGGGAAGTGAAAGAATTAATACTATATATTCAATCATGCTTGAAGGAATGAATCTTGTGTTTTTAGGTGCTCTTAATTCAAATAAACTTAATGCAGATGTAAAAGAAGCTTTAGGGGAGATTGATATTTTGTTTCTACCTATCGGCGGAGATGGGGTACTTAATACAGCTGATGCGCATGCCCTAGCGGTAGACCTAGAACCAAAGATAGTAATACCAATGCACTATGGAGATATAGAAAATCCGCCAGCTGGCGGAGGAAAAGAAACTGCTTTAGCAAAGTTCTTAAAAGAAGATGGAAGTGAGAATGGTAAACCAGTTGATAAGCTAACTATAAAAAAGAAAGACTTAGATGGTAAAGAAGGAGAAATAGTAGTACTTAAAACATAAACTGTGTTAAAACAAATAGAAAAATTAAGAGAAAAGCCAGAAGCATATAGGAGGCGCGTTGCTTTCATTATCTCAGCTTCAGTAGCTGGGGTAATATTCTTAGTTTGGCTCTCAGTCTTAGGAGTAAGGTTAAGTAATGATAAAGACATAGCTTCAGATCAAGAAAGCGGGTTATTTGAAGATGCTTCACAGGAGTTTGCAGGGGTATTTGAAGCAGGAAGGCAAAGGTTTAATGACACAAAAAAGGAATTAGAGAGCGCATTTGCTCAATAAATACAGTTGACCCCGTCGTTCGCGAACGACAGGGTTGACAAAAGCATAGGTTGTGATATACTTATGCACAGATAAATAAAGAGTTTCAATCATTTAATATTTAAATGAAAGGAAATAATAGTGAATATAACAATTGAAGAATTAAGGAAAGTAGGCACTTTTTTAAGTGCTGAGATTACCGCTAATTTTGAATACAACAGGTATGGTAGTGAATATTATGAACAGCAGACAGAAATAAAAAAATGGTTTGAAAATAATATTGATATTTTCTTTAAAGAAAAATTTGAAAATAATGGATCATTTTTTTTCTTTATGTATAAAGATCAGCCAATAAATGGACATGTTGTATTTCATGTAGCAGTATTTACCACAGAAGAAGAACTTCAAAAGGTTTTAGATGAAATACTTAAGATGGATACTATTGAAAGTACAAATATTTCTATTTATGATCCTAGTATTGTAAATATGCAAGAAGAAGGTGTTGAAGAAGAAGATCTTTCTGAAGAACTTAAAATATTGATTGATTAATTATTATTTTTACCTAAATAGCTTACAAGGTTTAACTTTGTAAGCTGTTTTTTCTTTTAAAAATATCCTAAATATGCTATAATTAAAGCAAATTATGGTAAAGAGTAATCTGCCAGCTGGCGGAGAGGAAAAAAAGACAAATGATGTACCGCATCAAAATGTCATATCTCAAAGTATAAGCTCCGAAATGAGGGAGTCTTATTTAGACTATGCGATGTCAGTGATCACTATGCGTGCACTTCCTGATGCACGAGACGGTCTTAAGCCTGTGCATAGGAGAATCCTCCATACGATGAATCAGATGAACTTAACTGCTTCAGCAAAGTTTCGAAAGTCTGCTGCAGTAGTCGGAGATGTAATGGGTAAATACCACCCTCATGGTGACGTAGCACTTTATGATGCAATGGCAAAGATGGCACAAGACTTTACGTATCGTTACCCTCTTGTTATAGGTCAAGGTAACTTCGGTTCAATAGACGGCGATCGTCCAGCTGCTATGCGTTATACAGAGGCAAAGATGTCAAAACTCTCCGCAGAGCTTCTGCGTGACTTAGAGAAGGATACTGTAGAGTGGCGCCCTAACTATGACGGCACAAGAAAAGAGCCTATAGTACTTCCAGCCGCAGTACCAAACATATTACTCAACGGAACACTTGGTATTGCAGTGGGTATGGCGACAAATATACCACCACATAACTTAGGTGAGGTTTGTAATGCGACCATTGAGCTGATAGACAATAAAGACGCAGTTACAGAAGACCTTATGAAGCATATCAAGGGTCCAGATTTTCCTGTTGGTGGGATTATCTATAACCATAAAGACATTCACCATGCTTATTCAAGTGGTAAGGGTGGAGTCTTGGCTCGCGGAGAAGCAGAAATAGTAGAAGACAAAAAAGGGAATTTTAATATTATAATTAGCTCTATTCCGTATCGTGTTAATAAATCTGATCTTATAATAAAAATAGCTGATCTTGTACGCGACAAAAGACTAGAAGGTATAAAAGACTTACGAGACGAATCTGCAAAAGGAGACATAAGGGTAGTAGTAGAACTCAAAGGTGGTGCGCAACCACAGAACGTCTTAAATTATATTTATAAACACACACAACTTGAAGAAACATTTCACTTCAACATGGTTATGCTTGTGGATGGTGTACCACAGACACTTTCACTTAAGAAGATCTTAGAAGAGTTTATCGCTCATAGACAGATAGTAGTACGTCGAAGGACTGAGTTTGACCTCAAAAAAGCAGAAGACCGTGAACATATTCTTATCGGGCTTAAGAAAGCTCTTGATCATATAGACAAGATCATAAAGACTATAAAAGCATCTAAAGACGCTTCATCAGCACATGCGGCACTTATGAAAGAATTTAAATTCTCTGACAGACAAGCGACAGCAATCCTTGAGATGAGACTACAGAAGCTCGCAGGACTTGAGAGAAAGAAGATAGAAGACGAGCTAAAAGCAGTGCAACAGCTTATAAGTGAACTTAAGGCACTTCTAGCAAGTCCTAAGAAGATACTTACTACTATAAAGAACGAGCTTAAAGAAATAGCTGAAAAATACGGCGATGAACGAAGGACAAAGGTTGTCAAAGGTGGAGTAAAATCTATTTCAGTAGAGGACCTCATACCAGACGATGAAAGTATCTTAGTGCTAACTTCAGGTGGATATATAAAAAGAACAAATCCGGATGAATATAAAAAACAAAAACGAGGTGGTGTAGGAGTAATAGATCTTAATACGAAAGAAGAAGATTTTGTAACTACATTCCTAACTGCAAGTACACATAGCGATATGTTGTTCTTCTCTGATCGCGGAAAGGTATATCAGATGAAAATGTATGATAT
>JADHUX010000005.1 GCA_016784285.1 Parcubacteria group bacterium | reverse complement strand
TTTTTGTCTGTCTTTTATATGAATCATATTTATATTTTCTTAGCATTTGAAACATGCACAGGCATAACCTTGTCTATTATCTGACCTTTCTGATTACTTTGTGTTGGTTTTTGATGTCGCTTCTTTACATTTACACCCTCTACTATGATCTGATCTAGCTTAGGAAGTGCGCGCAAAACCTTTCCAGTCTTACCTTTATCTTTCCCTGCAATTATTTTTACTTTGTCATTTTTCTTGATTTTCATAATATTTTTATACTACTTCTGGTGCAAGTGACACTATCTTCTGGTATCCAAGCTCACCGATCTCTCGTGGTATTGGTCCAAACACACGTCCTGCTCGTGGCTCTTTCTTTTCTTTGTCTATTATTACTACAGAGTTTTCGTCAAATGAAATGTATGAACCATCTTTTCTTCTAAATGGTTGTTTTTGACGTACCACTACAGCTCGTAAAACTTCCTTTTTCTTTACTAACTTTCTTGGCTCTGCAGTTTGTACAGAAAGCACCACAATATCACCAATACGAGCATACCGTTTTTTTGAATCTCCTAGCACCTTGAACACTCTACCGATCTTTGCTCCGGAGTTGTCTGTTACTTTTACTAATGTCTGTGGCTGAATCATATTAATTTATTATCTTAAATGTTTTGTCTTTAGATATTGGTCGTGTCTGCTCTATACTTACCTTGTCTCCAATCTTAGACTGATTACCTTTATCATGCGCTTTATACTTCTTAAGTCGCTTTATGAACTTACCATACTTAGGGTGTTTTACATATCGCTCTACAGCAACTACGGCTGTATCTGTCATCTTGTCTGAAACTACTACACCTGAAAGTGTCTTTTGTTTCTTTGTCTCTGTATTTTTTTGTCTTCCGCCAGCTAGCGGATTATTTTCCTTATTCATATTATTTATTTCTTGTATTAGCTTCAGTCAAGATCTGTGCGATTTGCTTTTTTGTATCTCTTCCTTCTTTTACATTACGGATCTTACTTCCTGCAATGCCAAACCGAAACGCACGAACACCTTCTCGCTTATCGTTAAGTTCTTTTTGTAAATCTTTGTCACTCTTATTTTTTAAATCTATTTTCTTTGCCATAATATTTAAACTATCTGCTTATTACTTTAGCAGTCAGTGGTAGCTTTGCAGTAGCTTTACGAAGTGCTTCACGTGCGATAGCTTCGTCTACACCGTCTACTTCAAAAAGTATGTGTCCTGGAAGTACCGGGAACTCATAGCCTTGTAGATCGCCTTTACCTTTACCCATACCTACCTCTGCTGCTTTAGCGGTATAAGGTCGGTCTGGGAATACTCGTATCCAGATTCGTCCACTCTTTCCCATAGCTCGTGAGATCACTCTTCTAGCAGCTTCTATCTGATTTGATCGTATTCTCACAGCCTTCATTGACTTAAGTCCAAATGAACCAAATGCAAGAGAATTACCACGAGTTGCTGAGCCAACCTTCTTTGGATTCTTACGGCCTGTTTGCCATTTTCTGTATTTTACTTTCTTTGGAAACAACATAATTATTTTGTTACTTTTTTATCTTCAAACTTATCTCCTTTATATATCCAAACCTTAATACCAATAACTCCATAAGGAAGGTGTGCTTTTTCTCTTGCAAAATCAATGTCCGCACGGAATGTCTGAAGCGGGATTCGCCCTTTCTTTATTTGCTCTTTACGTGCCATCTCAGCACCTCCTAGACGCCCACTAACTAATACTCTTACTCCTAAGACGTCACGATTAGCCATAATCTTCTCTACTGTTTGCTTTAGTACACGTCTAAATGTCATTCTCTTTTCAAGGGCTTCAGCTACCATCTGCCCCACTATTGCAGCGTTTGATTCTGGGTTTTTAACTTCTTCTATATCAAGTTTAATATCTTGCTTATCAGATAGTTTTAGTTTCCCAATAACTTTCTCGATCTCATTTTTAAGTTTTGTAGCACCGTCACCACTTCTGCCGATGATCATACCTGGGCGGGATGTTTTTATAATAATTCTTAGTTTCTTTTCTCCTCTTTCTATTTCTACAGAACTTACATAAAATCCTCTTAGCTTTTTATTTAAAAATTCTCTAATCTTAGTATCGCATTTTATAAATTCACGATATCGTTTAGGGTCAGCAGAAAACCACTTAGACTTCCAGTCTCTTAGTATTCCTAATCTATGTGCATATGGGTGTACTGTATGTGTCATATTATTTTCTTATTGTTTTCTTAGCTGCCTGCCCTGAGCTTGTCGAAGTGGGTACTTTTTTTGCAGCTGGTTTAGCTTTTTTAGCTACTGGCTTTTTAGTCTCAGCTTTAGCTTTCATTTCTTTGTTTTTCTTTTCTCCTAAAACAACAGAGATGTGACTTGTCTTTTTACGTATTGCTGATGCTCTACCACGTGCACGAGGTTTGTATCGCTTGAATACTATACCTTCGTTTACTTGTATCTCTTTTACTATTAAATCTTCTTTCTTAGCACCAGAACTTTTTGCATTTGCAACTGCAGACTCAACTAACTTTCTGAAAGGTAGTGTTGCTTTTTTATCTGTAGCAGAAAGAAGTGTAAGAGCACGATCAACTTTCTTACCACGAACAAGATCTGCAATAAGGCGAACTTTACGAGGTGCTTGTCTGTAATTTTTGAGATACGCTTTCATAATAATTATTTCTTAGAGTCTCCAGCTTCTTTAGCAGATTTTGCTGCAGCGATCTCTGATTCTTTCTTCTTCTGCTCTAGCTCTTTCTGCATTTTACCTCCGTGTCGCAAGAATTTCTTTGAAGGTGAGAATTCACCTAATCTATGCCCTACCATCTCTTCTGAAACGAACACTTCTATATGTTCCTTTCCGTTATGAACACCAAATGTAAAGCCTACCATCTCTGGTGAAATCTGACTGTTTCGTGCCCATGTCTTAATAGGCCCTTTGACTTCGTCGGGTTTCTTGCCGTCCACCTTTTTTAGGAGGCTTTCGTCTACATATGGACCTTTTTTGAGTGATCGTGACATATTGACTATAAAAACAAGCTCCTGCGAGCTTTACAGAATATTACCAAATCAGGGCCAAATGTCAACAAAACATAGCAAAAGGGGTGAAATTAATCACCCCTTCATACGATATACGGACTCGAGTTTTTCTGTCACAATTTCAGCAAGCGCCATAATTATCACAGGTCCAAAAATGACAAAAAAGACTATACCTAATGTTATACCTACTGCAACAGAGCCAGCAAAGAAATATGACCACATATCTATCTCCTAAAAAACTAAATAATTATTTATCTAATTTAATCTTTACTCTCTGCCTAAAATATAATACACCCAACCAAACCCTGCAAGTCAGTCTACCTAACCGGTCTAGTTAACTAGACTGGTTGTGATAAATAGATAAACGTAAGTAGTCCAGTTAACTGGACTACTACGATTAATCGTAGTACCTAAGTACTACAGTTAACTATAGTGGTTACAGATTAACAAAAACACCGAGGTCGGACCTCGATGTTTTTGTTTTTATTTTTATCGTTTCTTTCCTACTTTTCTTCTTTTTACTATTAGTTGATTTGAGTATTTCTTTGGAGTTCTTGTCTTCTGTCCTTTTCCTGTTGGTTTACCCCATTTAGAGATAGCTCGTCTTCGTCCACGTCCTGCATGCCCTTCTCCACCACCATGTGGGTGGTCTACTGGGTTCATCGCAGATCCACGTACTGTCGGTCGTCGTCCCATCCACCTTGCTCGTCCTGCTTTACCAATGTTCACAAGTCTATGTTCTTCATTACTTACTTCTCCGACTGTTGCCCAAGCTTTTTCACTTACTTTTCTAATTTCAGATGACGGCATCTTAAGATGTACGAAGCCACCGTCATTTGCGATCACTTCTGCGTAGTTACCAGCTGAACGTGCAATCTTCGCACCACTGTCTGGCTTGATCTCTACATTGTATACAAATGTACCTACTGGGATTTTACTAAGTGGTAATGAATTACCTACTTTTACCTTAGCTTCAGCTGAAGCTACTACAGTGTCACCAACTTTCATTGACTGTGGAAGTAATATATATCTTTTTTCTCCGTCTTTGTATGTTACAAGTGAGATAAACCCTGATCTGTTTGGATCGTACTCTACTGTTGTTATAGTTCCTTCTATTTCTCGTTTATTATATTTAAAACTTATCTCTCTCCATACTCTTTTGTGTCCACCACCTTTATGACGAGTTGTTATACGCCCATCACTGTTTCGTCCTACAGATCGATTAACACCACGTGTAAGTGGCTTATACGGCTTTGATGTAGTCAAAACACCTCGGTATAAGATACCTGTCATCCCTCTTCTTCCTGGTGATGTTGGTTTATATTTCTTCATAATATTTATACAATTTCTATTTTATCTCCCTTTTTCAAAAACACATATGCTTTCTTACCTCCAGCTTTTACTCCTTTCTTTCGTGTTGTTCGTGAAGATACCTTTTTTGAAGGGATCTTTACTATATTTACTTTTACAGGACTTACATTGTAATAATGCTTTACGGCACTTCCGATCTCTTTCTTTGTAGCGTCTGTAGCAACTTCAAACACATACACTCCGTTCTCTGTTTGCACTGTAGCTTTCTCAGTAATACGAGGTTGCACTAATACCGATGTAAAGTTAACACTTTCTTTTGCTTGAGGTTTTACAACCGCAGGAGCTTTATTAACAACCTTTTTTACAGCTGGTTTTTTAGCAGGAGCTTTCTTTACCTCCTTAACCTCTCCGCCAGCTGGCGGATTTGGAGCTTCCGCCTTCGCTGAAGCTTCTGCGGACAAGTCTTTTTTCTTTTTTGATCCAAACAATGCCATATTATTTCTTTATTACTTTTTCAGCTGCCTGCCCTGAGCTTGTCGAACGGGCTGGCTTCTTAGCAGGAGCTTTAACCTCTTTTTTTCCGCCAGCTGACGGATCAACTTTACCTTTTGTTTTACCTTCCAAAAATTTGATTACATTTTCAGGATCTGAAACTACTAGATACTTGTATGTAAGAATATCAAGTGGATCTAAGTTACGAGCTTCATCAACTGAAATATTTCCAAAATTTTGGAAACTTTTTTCTGTATTTTTGTCTTTAATACCAAGTGCAAACAGTGCTGCGTTTTTTCTCTTTGTAGAAAGTGTGTCAAAACCTGCAATCTTTGAAAGGTTTGATACTACTTCTTTTGCTTTTTTAGCTTTTGGTTCTGCGAATGCAAATGAATCAACGAAGATTATTTCACCGTCTTTAAGTTTTCGTGAAAGTACTGTGAAAAGTGCTTTTGCTTTCATCTTTTTATTTATCTTTTTGCTATAGTCTTTGTCGTTACGTGGACCAAAGGTTATACCTCCTCCTCTCCATATAGGTGAGCGTCTTGAACCGTGTCGTGCGCTACCTGTACCCTTTTGTCGCCATGGTTTTCTACCACCACCTCTTACTTCACTTCTGTCTTTAGTGTGCGCGACAGGAGTTCGTAAATTACTCTGTTGAGATACTACAACCTGATGTACAAGATCATCATTCCAAGGCAAGTTAAAAACACTCTCGGGTAGATTTACCTTTCCTGTTTCTTTTCCTTCCAAATTGTATACTTTAGTTTCCATATTATTATCCTTTTATTTCAACAACAGTCCCCTTTCTTCCAGGTACCGCACCTCTTACTACAAGCTGATTGTTTTCTTTATCGATCTGAAGTATTTCAACTTTTTTCAAAGTTACTCTGTCAGTTCCCATACGGCCACCCATCTTCTTACCCTTGAACACTCTTTGTGGACCTGTTGCACCAATAGAACCTGGCTCTCTTTCTGAATGCTTCTGACCGTGTGAACGTCGCCCACCGTGGAAACCGTGACGCTTTACCACACCTTGGAAACCCTTACCTTTTGAAATAGAAGCGATTTCTATCCTGTCTCCTTCTTCAAAACTAGAAATATCTATCTTGTCGCCTACTTTGTATTCTCCTACACCCTCAAATTCTTTAAATCCTGCAAAATTACCTTTAGTTTTCTGAGCACTGTTTATATTCTTTTCCTTTCGTTCACCATAACCTACTTGTACTGCTTCATAGCCGTCTTTTTCTTTACTTTTTAGCTGAGTCACAGAAGTAGGCTCTGCCTTAAGTACAGTTGCTGGGTGGACCTTACCTTCATTATCGAAGATTTGAGTCATATTTTGTTTTGTTCCAATTATGAATTTAGTCATATTTTAACAAAAAAGAAGCGAAGAGCTTCTAAATAAGTCTCTGTATAGTACTACAATGCTGGTTGAAATGCAAATAAAAAGCCCTTCGCTTAAGCGAAGGGCTTTTTATTTGTTTTAAACCATCTTTATGTCAATATTGACTCCAGACGGTAAGCTTAAGTTTGTAAGCGCTTCTACTATCTTCGGAGATGGGCTTAGGATGTCTATCACCCTTTTATGAACCCTCATCTCAAACTGCTCACGAGCATCTTTGTAAACAAATGATGCACGGTTTACAGTATACTTCTTAATCTCCGTTGGAAGTGGGATGGGTCCCACCACCTTTGCATCAAAACGAAGCACTGTGTCTATGATTTGTTTTATAGAACTGTCTAAGATCTTATGTTCGTATGCACGCACACGAATTCGGATCTTTGGCGCTTCGTCTTTCTTTGACGCTTTCTTTTTAGCAGGCGCTTTTTTAGTTTTAGTTGTCGCTGTTGTAGCCATATTTAAGTTTATGCAATGATCTTTGTCACAACTCCAGCACCAACAGTTTTACCTCCTTCACGAATAGCAAACTTTTGCTTTTCTTCTAGAGCAACTGGTGATACCAGCTTCACTGTAAATGTTGTTGTGTCTCCAGGCATTACCATCTCTGTTCCTTCAGGTAGAGTTGCCTCTCCTGTTACGTCAGTTGTTCTGATGTAGAACTGTGGTTTATAACCTGTAAAGAATGGTGTGTGTCGTCCTCCTTCTTCTTTCTTTAGAATATAAGCTTCTGCTTCAAACTCAGTATGAGGTGTTACAGAACCTGGTTTTGCAAGTACTTGTCCTCTGTGGATCTCTTCTTTTTTAAGACCACGAACCAAGATACCAGCATTGTCTCCTGCTTGACCTTCGTCAAGGTTCTTGTTGAACATCTCAATACCTGTAACAGTAGTTTTTGCTGTCTCTTTAATACCTACGATTTCAATCTCTTCTCCTACCTTTACTACACCTCTTTCAATTCTTCCTGTTACTACCGCTCCTCGCCCTTCAATTGAGAAGATGTCCTCAATAGGCATTAGGAATGGTTTGTCCATTTCTCTTTCTGGAAGTGGGATGTATTCGTCAAGAGCATCTGCAAGTTCCATAACTTTCTTTGCCCATTCGTCATCTATTGATGATGCTTCAAGTGCTTTAAGACCTGAACCACGTATAACTGGAGCGTTTTCTCCATCAAATTCGTACTGCGTAAGAAGTTCACGAACTTCTTCTTCTACAAGGTCAACTAGGTCATTGTCGTCAACCTGATCAACTTTGTTAAGAAATACGATAATTTTTGGTACACCAACCTGTTTTGCAAGTAGGATATGCTCTCTTGTCTGAGGCATTACACCGTCAGATGCTGCAACCACAAGTATTGCGCCGTCCATCTGTGCGGCTCCTGTGATCATGTTTTTAATATAGTCGGCGTGACCTGGTGCATCAATGTGTGCGTAGTGACGTTTGTCTGTTGCGTACTCATTGTGAGAAAGTGAGATAGTAATACCTCTTGCTTTCTCTTCAGGTGCTCCGTCAATTTCGTCAACCTTCTTCATCTTCACTGTCATTCCTGCAAGATTAAGAACATGCAAGATAGATGCAGTCAAAGTTGTTTTTCCGTGGTCAACGTGGCCAATTGTACCTACGTTTACGTGAGGCTTTGACCTGTCAAATGCTTCTGCCATAATAATTTATGATTATAATTAATAAAATTTACCAATATCCCCCTTTTTAGCGACAAAGCTCGTGCACATTACAAAAAAGCGCACAAGGCGATATGTAGATATAGTACCAGAACCCACCAAAAAGCGCAAGATTTGATATGAATATAGGCAGGAAACTCGTACTAGTGAGTTCCCTGCCTTTAAAATTAATCAATGTGTGTACGTGTGGCTATTCTTATCCTCTCTTTTTCATCTTCAAGTTTTAGTTCTCTATTTTCTTCTTCCAATTCTTTAATTCTGTCGCCACGGCTCATAAAAAAATAAAGTAACACAAAAAAACCAACAGCTATTGTACCCCATATAACTAAATGAAACGTAAGCCATCCACCAGTCATTACAACTTCTTCCATTTTTATGCCACCTTTCCTAAATTTATAAGAAATATTCAATTTATACTAAAAACTTCTACATACCACTCTACACAAACCTCAAAAAAAGGCAAATGAAAGTAAGAACCTAACTAGTCCAGTTAACTGGACTAGTTGCAAGTACTACAGTTAACTGTAGTACTTATGAATTAAAGAAAAAACTCTTGAATTAACTCTAGAGTTAATTCAAGAGTTTTTTTATTTTAAAATTATCCTCTTGCTTCTTTTATTTCTTGAGCTACGTTTTGTGGTACTACTTCATAGTGATCAAACTCCATAGTAGATGAAGCTCGTCCCTCTGTCATTGAACGAAGTGTAGTAGTGTAACCAAACATCTCAGAAAGTGGCACTTTAGCATTTACAACCTTAAGCATACCTCTATCTTCCATGCCTTCTACTTGCCCACGTTTTGAACTCAAATTACCTGTTACATCACCCATAAACTGCTCTGGAGTTACTACTTCTACTTTCATAATAGGTTCAAGTAGTACTGGCTTTGCTTTTGCAGCTGCCTGCTGGAAAGCTTGTGAACCTGCGATCTTGAAAGCAATCTCAGATGAGTCCACATCATGGAAAGAACCATCAAAAAGGTCTACTGAAATATCTACAAGCTTATAACCTGCCACAATACCTCTTTGCATACCTTCTTTAACACCCTTAGAAACTGCTGGGATATATTCCATAGGAATAACTCCACCTTTAATATTGTTTACAAACTCAAACCCTTCTTCTCTTGTGACATTCTTAGGTATCTTTGCATCTTCTTCAAGAGTTTCAAGTGGCTTGATCTTAATCTTCACATGACCATATTGTCCACGACCACCAGATTGCTTTATATATTTTACTTCTGCTTCTGCTTCTTTTTGGATAGTTTCTTTATATGCTACTTGTGGTTTACCTACGTTTGCTTCTACATTAAACTCTCTTTTCATCCTATCCACTAGAATATCCAAGTGAAGCTCACCCATACCAGCGATGATAGTCTCCATTGTTTCTGTATCTGTAGATATTCTAAATGTAGGATCTTCATCAGAAAGCTTCTTAAGTGCAATACCCATCTTTTCCTGATCAGCTTTTGTTTTTGGTTCTATCTTTAGGTTTACCACAGGCTCTGGGAATTCAATCCTATCTAAAATAATCTGATTTGTTTCATCTGAAAGTGTGTCTGACGTTCTTGTATCTTTAAGTCCTACAGCAGCAGCTATTTCTCCTGCATAAACCTTTTTCACCTCTTCACGAGAGTTTGCATGCATACGCAAGATTCGTCCCACTCTTTCTTTATTACCTGTTGTTGTGTTGTAAACATAAGAACCTGCCTCAAGTGTACCTGAATACACACGGAAGTAAGTGAGCTGTCCTACAAATGGATCTGTTTGGAGCTTGAAAGCAAGCGCTGCAAAAGGTTCATCGTCTGATGCTTTTCGCTCTATCTCTTCTTCTGTCTTAGGGTCAATACCCTTAACTGATGGTATATCAAGAGGTGATGGTAAGTAATCTACAACAGCATCGAGTACAAGCTGTACTCCTTTATTCTTCAGCGCTGTACCTGTAAACACCGGTACAAACTGATTTGCAATTGTTGCTTTTCTTATAGCTTTCTTTATAGCATCCACTGGAATCTCTTTACCTTCCAAGTAATCATTCATAAGAACCTCGTCATCCTCAACAGCTTTTTCTATAAGTTCACCGCGATATTTTTCTGCTGCAGCTTTTAAGTCTTCTGGTACTTCATCTTCTCTTACCTCCATACCCATTTGCCCTTCAAAGTAATACGCTTTCATCTTAAGCAAGTCTACAACTCCTTCCATCTTATCTTCCTCACCTATTGGGATCTGCATTCGCACTGCGTTTTTTGTAAGTCTGTCTAATATAGTTTGATATGACCTTTCAAATGACGCTCCAGTTCTATCAATTTTGTTTATAAAACAAATCCTCGGAACACTATACTTATCAGCTTGTCGCCATACAGTTTCTGACTGTGGCTCTACTCCTGCCACTCCGTCAAACACTACCACCCCACCATCAAGCACTTTAAGTGACCTTTCAACTTCCACAGTAAAGTCTACGTGACCTGGTGTGTCTATAATATTAAAACGATATTTATTATTTTCATCTCCCTTATCTGCATATGTTGGGGTCCAGAAAGCTGTTGTAGCAGCAGAAGTAATAGTAATACCTCGCTCTTGTTCTTGCTCCATCCAATCCATAGTTGCCTCTCCTTCGTGTACCTCACCTATCTTATGTGACACTCCAGTATAAAACAGCACACGCTCTGTCGTTGTGGTTTTACCAGCGTCAATATGAGCGATGATACCTGTGTTTCTTACTTTCTCTAGTGGATAGTCTCTTTCCATTTGTTTAATTTAATTATTAATAAAATTACCAAGCAAAGTGCGCAAACGCTTTGTTAGACTCTGCCATCTTATGCATATTCTCTTTCTTCTTGATTGCTTCTCCTTCATTCTTACTTGCAAGTATTAACTCCTCTGCAAGTCTTTTGTACATTGGAGATCCTTTCTTAGATTGTGCTGCACCTATGATCCAACGCATTGAAAGTAGTAACCGTCTTTCAGGTCGTACCTCTCTTGGTACTTGATAGTTAGCACCTCCTACTCTTCGTGAACGTACTTCCATATTAGGACTTACATTGTCCAAAGCAGATTCAAAAAGTACTGCCGGCTTGTCTGTCTTTTCTTTAGTTTTTATCTCTTCAAGTGTGTCGTACACCACCTTACGTGCGGTGTTTTTCTTACCGTCTTGCATTACGTAATTAATAAACTTTGCAACCTTAACAGACTCATGTACTGAATCTTTCCCAACCTCTTTTCTTTTTTTGATCTTTCTTCGCATTATTAAAATTATTTAGCTTTTTTAGTACCGTATTTACTTCGTCCTCTGTTTCTCTTTTCTACTCCTCCTGCATCAAGCTTTCCTCGTACTACAGTGTATCTTAGACCAATGTCTTTCACACGACCACCTCGAAGTAATACTACTGAGTGCTCTTGTAAGTTGTGCCCCATACCTGGGATATATGCTGTAACCTCCATACCATTTGTAAGTCTTACTCTTGCTACCTTTCGTACAGCAGAGTTAGGCTTCTTAGGAGTCTTTGTCATCACCTTTATACATACACCTCGTTTAAACGGTGAATTATAGAAAACTGGCTTGTTCTTTAATGTATTAAATCCACGTCCAAGAGCCACAGTCTTTGACTTTGTGGCATCCTTCTTTCTCTTCTTTTTTACTAACTGATTAATTGTGGACATTTCTCTAAATTTTCTATAAAAAAACCCGCTTTCGCAAGTAAATACAATATACTACAAAGCCAGAAAAATGCAACGGGTAAATAAAAAATGACCAAGCATATACATAAACTAAATGTATTACTTGGTCATTATAACTATTGCTGAAATCTTGTGATTTAACCTATCCTTCAAACATTGTCCTGAGTTCTTTTCCAGCTTCTTCAAGTATTCTCTGCTGTTCTGGTGTCGGTTTTGCAGTGAATGCCTCAGCGACTTCCTTCATTTTCTCAAGTTCAGCATAAGCCGAAACAACAGCTTTCCTTTCCTCATCTGTTTTAGCATAAGCGTACTGCCTTGCTAAAACTTCTTTTGACTTCTCGTATTCACCAGAATCTAAATAATCCTGGCAAGTTTGTTTGAGATCGCCAAAAGCTGATCCTAAACTATCTTGAGCGGTAGCGGAAGGGACTTTCACAAAATTGACAAGGTCTTCCACCAAAAAACTTGGTAATACTTGCTCTTGCGCAAAAACTGATGGTGAAAAAACAGAAATTACTGCAACGATAAATAATGTACGTAGGTATTTCATTTTTAACTCCTTTCAAAAAGTTAAAAATTAGAAAAATAAATGAACGGAGGATTAACTTTTCTAAATCACTAATCTTCTGCTATAGGTCCGAGTCCATTCGGGCATGAAATACTATTGAAACCGCTTTTCACAATCCCTTTCACATATTCCCCCATTTTATCAATTGGGATTGATCGTACCCTCATTTCTTTTGCAGTACTTAGAGCATCATCAAGCTTTTGTAATACTTCCTGATATGTATCAGTAAGTATCTCTTTTTGTGCTTCTTTCGTCTTTTCTTGTGCTTCCAATAAATCTGACATTTTAACTCCTTTCAAAAAAAGTAAAAAGTAAATTTCTTTATTTACAAAGATCCAACTTAATGTCATTATACTAACATATCTTAACTAGCTTGTCAATAGCGATGAAATGTTCTTATTTAAAGCCATTTTTTGTCGCTCCTCAAGTTCCCTCCTTTCTACTTCGCTACGCTCCGTAGCAAGGAAAGACCTTTTCCCGCGAATTACTAGAAAAAAGGCAACCCTGTTATAAGGCTAAAGATTAATGACACGAGACGTACGAAAATGGGACCTAGAATTAATATGAAGATGAAGATGAAGCCAAACATAGCTATCAACCCGTATCGCGCCATACTGTCTTGAAATCTTCTGTATGCCTGCCCTGCATTGTACGGCAATACCCCAGCCAAAACCTTTGAACCGTCTAATGGATATACGGGAATAAGATTAAACACCCCAAGCATTATGTTCACAAATACAATAATCCCTGCAATTTGAATAAACGGCACCGTAGCAAAACCAAATGCAATTCCAAAGCGCATCAGAAGACCAAACACTATTGCAACTATGAAGTTTGAAGCTGGCCCTGCTCCTGCAACTATCGCCTCTGCCCACTTACCTCCTCTGCGGAGATTATACGGATTATACGGCACAGGCTTTGCCCAACCAAAGATAAATCCTGCGCTAGTTAAAATAAGTATAGCTGGGATTATAATAGACCCCATCATATCCAAATGCTTTATAGGATTTAGAGTGAGCCTACCAGCAAGACGAGCTGTGGGGTCACCAAGGTGGTTAGCGGCATAGCCGTGCGACACTTCATGTATCACCACAGAAAAGATAAGTATTACTATTATAAATATAAAATCTGGTTGCATTATGAGCTTTTAGCTTATAGCTTCGCTAGCTTCATTAGCTTAACTAAAGAGTTGCGAAATATATGTTTAAATGATAACATATCAAAATTACATACCAAATAGCTGATAGTTTTTTAGCCCTAACAAGCTAATGAAGCTAATGAAGCTAATGAAGCTATTATCATGAAAATTTGCCCAATAACTCAAAAAGGTTCAAAAGTTGCTGGAAGATACAGCAACCGTGTTCGTGCTACTCAGTTCAACCCAGTAGGAAAAGTGCGAAGACACCCAAACCTCCAGAAAAAGAAAATCTACATTCCGGAGCTTAAGAAGAGCATCACCCTTGAACTCTCAACAAAAGCGATCAAAACTATCAAAAAGAACGGTGCTTACTCTACACTAAAAGAAGCAGGGCTTATCTAACAAAGACATTTTCTCCATCGGACTCAAATACAATGAGTCCTTTGTCTTGTGTGCTGAGTATTGCAGAGCCAAACTGACCTAGTGTTTCAAGTACTTCTTCGTGAGGGTGTCCGTATTTATTATCCTTCCCTGCAGAGATTACAGAATATTTAGGTTGCACAAACCCTATGAAAGCATTTGCACTAGAAGTTTTAGAACCGTGATGCCCTACTTTAAGCACATCGCTTTCTAAACTTTCTCCGTCTAACATCACTAAATAATTCTCAATTGCTTTTGGTGAGTCGCCTGTCAACATAAACTCCGTCTCGCCATATACAAGTTGTGCTATAACAGATGCAGTATTGCTCTCAAGCTCGGGTACCTCTCTATCTGGAAACAGAATATTTAAATGTACGTCATCGTCTAACACCACTACCATCCCCCGCCTCGCCTCAACCGTCCTCACACCAGCTAGTCCAGTTAACTGGACTACTTCCCCATATATTGCGCTTTCTGATTCTCTGCCAGAGTGAAGCAAGAAGTCTACCTTATATCTTTTTAAAATATCTGGAAAACCGCCGATGTGATCTTTGTCAGGGTGTGTGGCTATAAGCATATCTATAGAACGGTCATAAAACGGCATTACTTTGCCGAGCTCTCTTAACACTTTTTTATTCACCCCGCTGTCTATAAGAACTTGATTACCATTTGGAGCTTGTATAAATACTGCATCTCCTTGCCCTACATCTAAGAACGCAACTCTTAAGATCTCGCTTTCCTCCCCAAAGATAACAGACCAAATAAAAATATTTAATATAAGAAGACCAAAAAGTAGATAAAGTTTAATGTTCTTTTTTGCATTTAGCATATATAAATTATATAATGCACGCATATGAAATACGAAGAACAACAATTTGATATTCCTGCGCTTGATGGGATATCTGAAAAGCAGATTCAAGCACACCTAGGGCTTTACGCTGGATACGTAAAGCATGTGAATCTCTTAAGAGAGAAGGTAGAAGAGCTTAAAGGCGACGATTATGTAGTAGCAGAGCTACGCAGAAGATTTTCATTTGAGTTTGACGGCATGCGAATGCATGAATATTACTTCAGCGCACTTGAGGGTGGTAAAAAAGAAGTTAACAAAGACTCTGAACTCGTAAAAGCTTTGTCAGAAAAGTACGGTTCATGGGAAGGGTTCATAGAGCATTTCAAAGCAGTCGGCAAAAGCCGTGGTATTGGGTGGACAGTCCTCTACTGGGACCCTAAAGGTAAGACTCCCCACGTTGCATGGACGGGTGACCATGAGCTTGGCACACTTTCAGGGATTCCAATAATCTTGGCAATGGACATGTGGGAGCATGCATTCATGGTTGACTACCTACCAGCAGAAAA
>JADHUX010000004.1 GCA_016784285.1 Parcubacteria group bacterium | reverse complement strand
GAGGATTTTGAGCTTTTGAAGAAGTTAAGTAAAGAAGAAAAAAGCAAAGTTAATTCAAATACACTAAACGAATTACTACTTGCATATGATGCTACAGGGCGCTCATACATATCCCAGCTCCCCTTAGAGCTTGCTTTAATCAAAATCTTGGGGCAAGATAGTTAAAGAACTCTTGAATTAACTCTAGAGTTAAATGGTTTGCGGGAAAAGGTCTTTCCTTGCGAAACGAAGTGGAGAAAGGTGAGTCCTTGAGGAGCAAACGTACATTAAAACAGAATACATTATCTTCAAAGTTGCCAGATCGTCTAATGGTAGGACCGCGGTTTTTGGTACCGCTAATCTAGGTTCGAGTCCTAGTCTGGCAACTTTGCAGAGAATGCCATTATCCCTATGAATCAAAAATGCGAATCTTTAAATGTCGCGGCATCTACCGCCATCGCTTTGTATGAATGGAGTACAAAACATAAGGGAGTTTTAGTTTGAGTAAAGGGGTGGTAAATTCACAGAGTATATTATGATTTAGACAAATTATCGCTAAAATGTGATTTGTTTTTAATATTGTTGGACGTTATAGGATAAAAGGGTATACTGCCCTTGTAAAATATAAATATGTCTAATGAACTAAAAAAAATAAGCTCCAGTGAATTTATTGGTTGGATGAATGATCACACAGATACTCTTTATGGAAGATTTGTTCTATCGATTTTAGTAACAATTTTCTTTGTGTTTACCACAATATTTAGTTACAAAGATGCCGTCTACGAATTCTCTGAATTTTTAGGAGTATCTTTTTTTCACTTAGCGGTCTCTATAATAGCAACAGCATTTCTATCTATTTTTTTATTTTTATTTCAGAAACTCAAATTTCCAAAAACTAAATATAATAAAGCTGGTATATACTTTGCTTTTTTTGATATATACAAAACAAAAACTTCACAAATGTTCATGGATAAAATATATAAAGAGGTTGAAATTGAAATCTCTAAGATTGATCCAACCAAGATTTTTAACATTGTTTTTCTAAAGCAGCATCTTGCTAAGGATATAATCAAAAATGAACAGAGAATATTCGATGCAACAAAAAATATCACCAATAAAAGACGCAAAATAAATTTAAGTTTTTTACCAGATATAACTAAAGTCAATTATGTTTTGCTTATGTATGGAAAGCTGAAAGAAGCAAATGTTGGTAAAGAAATTGCTTACAAAATAGAACCAGAATATTTTATAAAACATAATCCGATTGATGAATTAACAAGTATGCGTCTTGGAAAAGATCTCAAGGGGTTATTATTAAGTCAAAGATGGTTGTTTCAGAAATCTAAAGAAATGGAAGCGTTAGAAATAATACCAGACAATATACGCTTACATGTTTTATATGCGGTTGGTATATCAGCTTATCTTTCCGGTTTGGTTAAAATAGCTATAGATCTACATCAAAATTTATATAACATAATTAAACCTCGTTTAAAATCAGAACCTTATTTAAATAAATTAAGAGCTAGCCTCGAGAGGATTATTCCCTCAGAGGCACAGGTGCTAGGTTCTTATTTTTATAATAAAAATGATATAGATAATGCAATTATGTATCAAAAAAAAATTATTTCTATTAAACCAAATAATTATAACGCTCATCTAAGTCTTGCAAATCACTATTATATAAAAGACCCGAATGGAATAAGATATAAAAAAGAGGTTTATTACCATTTAAATGAAGCTGAAAAATATCCAGAAGATTCATCATTTAAATTATCTAAAGCATTCTTAATGGCTGCATGGGAAGATAATATTGATAAAGCGGTAGAATTATACATTAAGACATTAAGAAGTAATAATGTTTCAGAAGCTATCGCGAAGGCAACTTATGAATGGGTTAATAAACAGTTGAAAGTATCTAATACGGTTTATTTACAAATATTTGGAGGATTACTATTGTTCTATAAAATAAATAATACTAGCGGTAAAAAAAATCTAAAAGATATTACAGAGTCTTTGAAGAAAAACTCAAAATATAAAAAAGTAACAGATGATATATTAAAAATTATAGAAAACTAGAAATAGTCTGATATTTTATAAATAAAAACATAATTTTGTTATAATAAAAATATGAAAAAAATAATTATAATTGGAAATGGATTTGATATTAGTCTTGGTTTAAAAACAGGATATGCAGACTTTATTAAGAGTATAGATTTTCTTAAACTAACAGAAAAGAATAACACTTTGGCTCTTTTTTTACAGAGTAAATTTAAAAATGCAAATAAAAACTGGATTGATATTGAGCTAGCTCTTCAAGATTACATAGACAGAAAACTAAGCTCAAAAGATTATAAAAAATTTGAACTAGACTATTCTAGTCTTTGTGTGGCATTAACAGACTACTTAAATACATTGGATTTTGACAATCTTGATGAAAAATCAAATGCATATACTTTTTTAGTCAAAAATGTTGTGTCTAGAGGTCAGTTAAAAGATTTCATAATATACGATTTTAATTATACCTCTACAGTAGAAAAAATTCTCAGAGAAGTTGGTATAGACTCACCAGAAATGAGTAAATATCTTATAAAAATGCATGGAAATTTAGATTCTAATAATATTATTTTTGGATTACATGATAATGTTGGTGGAACAATGTCTCATACTTTAGTCAAAAAAGGACATCAACCTGGGTTTAAAAGTACTGATTTATCCAATGACATAAGAAATCTTAACGATGTTCATATTTTCGGATATTCATTAGGAAAAACTGATGAAATGTACTTTAAAGATGCTTTTAATACAATAAGGTTAGGGAATCCTCGCGTAGAAAAAGTGATTTATAAAATACATCATCATGGTAAAGACGCTCTTCTTGAATTTAAAAATAGAATAGACGATTTAGTGGATGGAAATATAACACCATTTCAAGACAGAGTTAAATTTATTGAGGTTGATACAAGTATTTAGTTAATATTAAAATTTACTACAATACCCCCCCCCACAAAAACCCTAAAATTCCGCAACCACCTCATACTCTCCGGCGACAAAGTAGACAAAAATACTATTGTCAAAATAATAAAATCTAAGTTAGTATAAATACATGAAAAGAATAATAATTATATTGTTTATTATTGGTGTTTTTGGTTTTATAACATCAACTATTTTTGCTCATCAGCCTAGGTTGGTCAAAGAGGATATAATTGAGATTAAAAATCCAGAAGTGTCGCAAGCATTTTATGCAGAGTTAGTAGGAACACCACAGATATATTATATACAGTCAGAAAACGATTTTAGTTTGTATGTTGGGTTGCTAGTACCTGATATACCAAATATTGAGACAGATGTTTCAGCTATAGTTAGAGAAAAAGATTATGAGCATGAGAGTTCAAATGAACATAATAATTTTGAAGTGTTATTAGACGGAAATACTCACGAATGGACTCCTTATTATGAAGAACATGCAGGAGATGATTATTTCACAGGTCCGGCGCTTCAAGCGAAAGACAGTGATCCAACACTTCACCCAAAAGGGGTTGCAGTATCTGCAGGAGAGTATGAAATAGAAGTATTTAGTAGCGATAATACAGGTAAGTATGTATTAGTTGTTGGCGAGAAAGAAGAGTTTCCGTTGCGAGAGATAATAAACACGGTATTGCAAGTACCACAAATAAAAGCATACTTTGGGAAGTCTGTATTCTCTGCATTTTCTACACCTACCATGCTTGGCTTTTTGTTCACGGTAGTCATACTTGCCGCAATAATAATTGCTTTAATTGTATTCTTGGTGAGAAAGATTTATAAGTAGGCAACACAGTAGACAAAAACACACCTGTCAAAATAATAAAATTTGAGTTTACATAACCCTCACTATCCCCACCACCCCGCAAAACCCTTATCCAAGCTAATCATTTACTGCTACAATATTAATATATAAATTAACTAAAATAATTATGGAATACTCAATTGAAATAATAATCTTCTACATTTTACTTATCGACAGCGTCGGTGCTAACCTACTTGCTTGGGGAGGGGGACGAAGCTGGTATCAGAGAAACTTTAGGATATTTTCTCGTTACTTCCCAGCAACTAGAGGGTGGACTACGTTCTACCTAATACTAGTTCTATTTATTGGTACTTTAGTCTTTTAGAGAGATTTTAAAGCAATATTTAAATAACCCAGTCGATTGGGTTATTTGTTTTGTTGACACTCTGCTCCAAACACGTTAAATTTCTAATAGAAATTATATTTATTGTTATTTGAAAGGGGTAATATTATGCCGATAATTGAATATCATGATCACCCAGGTATGCCAGGTAATGAAGTTCATAGATCATTTGAAATGGGTATTGCAGGTTTTGATTATTATCTAGCAATAACTGACGAGTTAACAGGTGTACAGGTCAGATTTAGATATTGTATAGATGGTGGATTTGAATTTAAATATCCTAAAACTACTAGAGCTATAGCAGAACTATACAGAGCACTTGAAGAAGAAACAAAAGAAAATCAACAGTAACTTTACAGATTGGAGATGCAAATGTTATTTTACTTTAAAATTCTTTTCATAATCGTTATTGATTTATCTGTCTTGGCTCGTCTTGCTGTTTCGCTTGTGGTTGATAAATTTAATAATAAACCTAAACCACTAAGATATTGCCCTAAGAAATCCAAAAACCGAACTGTTTTGTAAAGCCCCGTTTAAAAAACGGGGCTTTTTAATTAACCCAGTCGACTGGGTTAATTAAAAAAGGCGCAACATTGTTGCGCCTTTTGTTTGTTCACTAGTCTTTTGTGTTTAAATCAGAAGTTGATATAAGTACTCTATTTTGTGGTATGTATACTTCTTCAAATTTTTGTTTGAGTATAAAGGCAATGGTATCTTTTTGATTTTCTATAAGTGGGCTATCTTCAAAAGAATTAACCCACTTTCTTGTACCATCATTAGTTTCTCTTAAGACAGCTTCTCTTTCATACTCTTTTTTCAAAAACATGTTTTTTGTATAGAGTCTATTCCACTTTAGTTCTTCGTCTTCTAGTATTGTATAGTTTCCTATATATACTGCCAACAAATTATTACCATTTCCGTATTTGTTAAAAACAATATAACCCTCGTGAGTTTTAATATTGTTAGATATACTAACACCTTCTTCAATCATTACCATGGGTAGGTCTGGGTTGTCGTCCAGTAACTTCCTATAGGAATAAATACTATAACTATTTTCCAATACTTGTTTAGTCTCAGGGGTATATTCTTTAGTAATATAAGCTATTAGAACTACTACAGCAGTACCTAGCACAAGTACGATTATACCTCGTCTTATTATGTTTCGCATTTTCTATCCTCCTAAAGATTGCTGTCATCGGCAACATTATAGACGTTAAGATCAATTGTCTTTTTTCCATCCTGTTTTAGTAGGACGATATTATTTTCTTGATCCTCTTTTTTTATTGTAATAACATTGGACATTTTGCCTTTAGCACCTTCAATTAGAAAAGTAATATCATTTATTATCGTTGCTCTTATAAGCACTTTATCATTCTTCTTCATTATCATTAGAAGACTCCTTTCTATTTAATTTCTAAAATAACAAACTTCTCGCACAATACCAGAAATACTAACTTTAGGCAATAGCTGTTTGCAAAAGTTGGTTATTTATTGTATTATAATCTTAATCAAATGCGCATTGCGTGTTTTTTATTTAATAAATATGTCACAAAAAGGAGAAACAATAGTAAGATTTGAAAATGTGTCTTTTGAGCACAGTGTCAACAAGCCCATCTTAGATGAGGTTAGTTTTAATATACGCCGTGGATCAAAGATCACGCTTATGGGTCAAAACGGCGCTGGTAAGAGTACTTTGTTTGGACTTATTACAGAGGTAACTACTCCAGAAGACGGCGAGATACATTTAGCTCCACGTCTTTCTATTGCTATATCTCGTCAGGTTATACCACGTGACCAACTCGAGCTTACAACACGAGAGTTTTTTGAAAAAAGTTTTACAGAAAAGGTTTATGATATAGATCCACGGATAGACGAGGTTTTAGAAGTAGTAAACTTACACGCTCCAAAAGACAAGCTCATTAAAGATTTCTCGGGTGGACAGCAAGCTAGACTTCTTTTAGCTTCTGCTTTGATCCAAAGTCCAGATTTGCTTTTACTTGATGAGCCAACAAATAATCTAGACAAAGAGGGTATAGAGCACTTAAAGAGATTTTTGATTGATTATAAGAAAACAGTTATCGTTATTTCTCACGATGCTGACTTTCTAAATGATTTTACTCAATGTGTTTTGTATTTGGATGTGTTTACTAAAAAGATAGAACAATACACTGGTAACTACAACGATGTGCTACGTGAGATCACTGCACGTGTAGAAAAGGAGGTAAGGAAGAACGCTCAATACGAAAAGCATATCCAAGAGAAAAAGGATAAAGCAAACTTCTTTGCAAATAAAGGAGGTCGTATGAGAGTTTTAGCAAAACGTATGCGTGAGAGTGCTGCAGAGGCGGAAGAGTCCAAGGTAGATGTACGAAGGGAGGACAAAACTATACGGAAGTTTACTATTGATGTAAAAACAAGTCATGTAGGTGATATTTTAAATATTAAGTCACTTTCAGTTATAAAAGATCATAAGCCAGTCAAGCGCGAAGCAAATGTTTCTTTAGTGAAAAAAAGACATCTTCTTCTAACTGGTCCAAATGGAATAGGGAAAAGTACATTGCTTGAGCACTTAGCAAATAATACTGAAAGTGGCGCAAAGATTAGTGAGGGTGTAACAGTAGGTTATTATAGACAAGATTTCTCAACGCTTGATTTTGACGAGACGGTATATAAAACATTAGAAAAGGTTATGGATAAGCCAGACGAACATGTTATGCGTAGTGTCGCGGCAGGGTTTTTGATAAATAGTGATCTTATATATTCAAAGGTGGGTAGTTTGTCTGAAGGGCAGAAAGGGCTTGTGGCTTTTGCACAGCTTGTGTTGCTTAAACCAAATCTACTTATATTAGATGAGCCAACCAATCATATAAACTTTCGACATTTGCCAATCATTGCCAAAGCTCTTGATCAGTATGAAGGAGCGATGATACTTGTATCACACGTACCGGAGTTTGTAGGTCAGATACGTATAGACGAGACATTAGATTTAGAGAGCCTAAAGCCTTTGAAGAAGAAATAAATTTGTTATAATAAATAATATGTCAAAAGGAAGAGATCAAAAAAAGGAAAAGAAAAAACCTAAAAAAGCTAAAGTAAAGCCAGTTTAGGTTTTAGTATTTAAAAATAATAAAAAAAGCGGGATATCATAGACGGATTGTCTAGTTAAATATCTCGCTTTTTTGGGTTTAAACCCTTAAGACTTTAAAACTAGTGTTATGCACACTACTTTACCAATGTCTTTTAAAAACTTGTCAGAAGAATTTATACCGAAACGTTCAAGAGCTCTTGCGAACTCTATTGTTGTTTGACCATAGAGTTTTATGAGACTTTCCTCACAATTTTCTGGTTGGTCTTTCCATAATTCTACAAGAAATTCACCTTCTGGAGTGTCATCAGATTTAACTGTGACATAAAGACTATTAGATTTATCTTCCATTAGTTTTTTTGCACAAGTACATATATTGGGTGGTAATTCATTATTCTTACTAGATAATTGAAAACTACATCCTTTTGTAGCTGTGACAAAAACAAAACCTTCGATTGATTTCTCTTCTTCAATTGTACATGTACCACTGTTTGTATCATTGTCCATAACTCTCTCCCCCTTATAGAAAAATTATAATGAATATGAATACATAAATTTATTTATCTGCTACTATTATACCAAACCACATTAATTTGTCAAGTCAAGAGCTGTGTATATTTGTAGTAATTCCGCTCCTTAAGGTCTCACCTCTTTCCGCTACGCTCCACGAGGAAAGACCTTTTCCCGCGAAACTTTGTTATACTAAGACAATGAAAATAACTGGTGATATAGAAGCGATAAGAAAATACGTACGAGCGACAAATTACTTGTCTGTGGCGCAGATCTATTTGCAGGGTAATTATATAGGTGAGCAAAAACTCAAACCTGAAGATATCAAACCTCGGCTCATGGGTCACTGGGGTACTTGCCCTGGGATTAATTTTGTCTATGCGCATTTAAACTATTTAATAAAAAAGCATAATATAGACATGATGTTTGTACTTGGTCCTGGGCATGGTTTCCCAGCGCTTCAGGCCAATCTATTTTTAGAAGGTGCATTAGAGAAATACTATCCAGATGCAACTCACACTAAAGAAGGTATTGGTTATATATCTAAAAACTTTAGTTGGCCATACGGTTTTCCAAGTCATAGTAATCCGCAGGCACCAGGGGTAATACTCGAGGGTGGTGAGCTCGGATATTCTCTCGCTACTTCATATGGTGCAATACTTGATAACCCAGAGCTTATAGTGGCATGTCTTGTGGGTGACGGTGAAGCTGAGACTGGACCGACAGCAGCAGCATGGCACTTGAACAAATTCATAGATCCGAAAACCAATGGTGCAGTACTTCCGATACTACACTTAAATGGATACAAAATATCAGGACCAACTATTTTCGGCAGAATGTCTGACAGGGAACTTAAGTCGCTTTTCGTAGGCTATGGATACGAACCATTTATAGTAGATGTTACTGATAGTATTGAAGACCCATATGAAGAGATGGCAGAAAAGCTAGAGTGGTGTTATGCAAAGATCCAAGACATACAAGAGCGAGCACGTGAAGGAGAAAAGGTAGAGAAACCGAAGTTCCCAATGATAATACTACGTACCCCTAAAGGTTGGACGGGTATTAAGAACCTTCATGGAGAAAAGGTAGAAGGGAATTCTCTTTCACATCAAGTACCTGCAAAAGAGGCAAGAGAAGAAGCTGAGGATTTGGCAGCACTTGAAAGTTGGTTTAAGTCATATGAGTTTGATGAATTGTTTGATGAGAATGGATTTGATGAAGATGTCCTAAATCTCGTGCCAAATGATAAGTTTAAAATGGGTTTGAACAAACATACATTTGGTGGAGAACAATCAATGACTCCACTTCTACTTCCTACAGTTTCAAAGTTTGTCGATAATTCGGTTGGGTGTGGAGAAGAGTGCCCAAGTAGTATGAGGAAGATAGGTATGTATCTAAAGGAAGTGTTTGCACTTAACAATAAAAACAAAAACTTTAGACTCATGTCTCCAGACGAGACTTATTCAAACAAACTCTATGATGTATTTGAAGAGACTAGCAGAGCATTTGTATGGCCAAAAGAAAGTTGGGACAAAGACATGTCTCCTGACGGTCGAGTAATAGAGATGTTAAGTGAGCATTCACTTCAGGGTCTTATGCAAGGTTATGTACTTACTGGTAGGCACTGTGTGTTTGCATCGTATGAAGCTTTTGTGCAGATAGTATCAAGTATGGCAGATCAGTATGCAAAGTTCTTGAAGATCGCACGAGAGACTTCGTGGCGTGGAGACATAGCTTCTTTAAATTATATTCTTACATCGTCTGGTTGGCGACAAGAGCACAATGGCTTCTCACATCAGAACCCTGGTTTTATAGACAATATGCTCCAGAAACAAGGTTGTTTTGTAAATGTTTATTTCCCTCCTGATGCAAATAGTGCACTTATGGTAATGGAGAAATGTCTTAAGTCTAAGAATGAAATGAATATTATAGTCGCAGGTAAGAAAGCTAAGTTTAATTGGCTTACAGCAGAACAATCAAAGAAAGAGCTTGAGCAAGGTCTTATGGTTTGGGATTTTGCAAGTGACGATAATCCTGACGTAGTAGTAGCTGGAGTTGGGGACTACCTTACGCTTGAGTCACTTGCTGGTATAGATATAGTAAAAGACGAAGCACCAGATATTAAGACACGTTTTGTAAACATACTCTCACTTTCTGCTATTGGTCTGGGTGACGTAGACTGCAAAGTACCTTTTGATAATTTTGATGATTACTTCACAGAAGACAAGCCAGTGGTGTTTAACTTTCATGGATATCCTGAAACTCTCAAGCAGACACTTTTTAACTATGGTAAGCACAGGAGAAGGTTTTATGTACATGGATATATAGAGAATGGTTCTACAACAACACCATTTGATATGCAGGTCAGAAACACTACAAGTAGATACCATATAGCTATAGATGTATTTGAGAGAGCTTACGAGCAAGGTATAATAGATGAAGACAAGAGGCGAGCTCTTGTGAGTAAATACAAAGCAAAGATAAACGAACATATAGTATATATTAAAGAAAACGGAACTGACCTTCCGGAGATAACAAATTGGAAATGGAAAAGAAATATTTAATTATAAACTTAGGTAGTGTATCAAAAAGATATGCTATTTATAATGGAAAAGAAGAACAGCTCTCAGAACATTTTGAAAAAGATGAAATGGATCTGGTTGATTTTGAAAATACTTGTGAGAAATTCATAGAGCAAACTAAAGAAGAAAGCATTGCAGGTATTGGACTAAGGGTTGTAGCATCAGGAAGTTACTTTAGAGAAGATAAAATAATAGACGATGAATATCTAAAGAAGCTAAAAAAAGTAAAAGACCGCGCGCCACTTCACTTAAGTCCTGTTATAGATGAGATAGAAAAATTAAAAAAACTTTTACCAAGTATACCAATGATTGGTGTGTCAGACAGTGCGTTTCATTCTAATTTACCTCGACACTCTAGTATTTATAATATTCCACAAGATGATGCGAAGTCTGGAGACATCTATAAGTTTGGGTATCATGGTATTGCAATCCAATCTGCTTTACGAAAGATTCAAGAAGAGGAGGGAAGTATACCCGCTAGGATAATAGTCGCGCATTTAGGTGGTGGTGCTAGTGTCACAGCAGTAAAAGACGGTAAAAGCTTTGACACATCTATGGGTGCTACACCACTTGAAGGACTTCCTATGTCTACGCGTGTTGGCAATATTGATGCAGGCGCTCTTATTGAGCTTGCAAAAGAAAAGAACATGA
Source organism: Parcubacteria group bacterium (assembly GCA_016784285.1). Lineage (GTDB taxonomy): Bacteria > Patescibacteriota > Minisyncoccia > Phycocordibacterales > UBA2163 > UBA2163. The sequence continues at coordinate 4,992 of JADHUX010000004.1, read as the reverse complement.
ACCTAGACCAGCTTAATGAATATTTAAATACTAAGTGTGGTTTATTAGGTATAAGTGGAAAGACAGGACATATAAAAGAACTTTTTGATTTGAAAGACAGTGGCGATGAGAATGCCAAGCTTGCACTTGAAGTATTTGTATATAATATAAAAAAATATATAGGTGCTTATACAGCAGTACTTGGAGGCTTAGATTTGCTTATATTCTCAGGAACAATAAGCGAAAGATCGTCAAGTATGAGAGAGATGATATTAGACGGTCTTCAAATAAATGATATTAAAGTTATTAAGGTAAATGAACTTGAAGAGATTGCATTGAAGACATTAAATATATTAGAATAATATTAATATGGGAAGTATAAAAATTGCAATACTAGGAGTAGCTATAGGTTTTGCACACAATATATTTTTTGAGAATTTAAGTGAAACTTGGAGCACAGCTCTAAACGCTCTTGCAATCCTATTTATATTCATAGGAATAATAGGATTAATAAAAAATCAATCATAAATATGAAAAACACGATACTTATAATATTTGTAATAATATTAGGGCTTGTTGCTGTGGTTTTGTTTAAAGGTGCAGAGTCTCTACCAAGACCTTTTGATGACAAAGTAATACAAGGAGATACAAAAGTAGTCGATACTCAAAAGCAAGTATTTGGCTGTGAACCAGAACAAAGAAATGTTGACGCTTGTATTGAAATATTTAAACCAGTTTGTGCAAAGATCAATGTGCAGTGTGTCACATCACCATGTCCACCAGTTCAAGAGACTTTTTCTAATTCATGCAATGCATGTAAAAACTCACTTGTTGATACATATGTGGAAGGTGAGTGTATAGTAGAATAATATGTTCTTACCTATTATATTTACAATTCTTATATTCCCAGGGATGTTTATGGCCCTCATTCCAATGATGCCAGCAATGCCTTATATGTTCTTGGTTGTACTTGCTTACGGTTTTATGGATGGTTTTGAGGTTGTTACTTTGCAAGACATCGGCATCTTTGCTGGGATATTGATTATCTCAATACTCATTGATTATTTTGCAGGAATAGTAGGTGCAAAGTATGGAGGTGCGTCAAGAAAAGGAATATTGTTTGGCTTTCTTGGTTTGGTACTAGGTGTTTTGCTTTTACCTCCGTTTGGTGGGTTTATAGGTCTTTTTATAGGAGTGTTTATAGCAGAGTTTGTACTTAAGAGTGATGCACAAAAAGCTATAAAAGCAGCTACAGGCTCGCTTATAGGATCCATTTCTGGGATATTGCTCAATACATTGCTTGCGATCATATTCTTCATTTTATTTATAATCTTTGTATTCTTTATATAATATTATTTATATTTAAATAGATTAACACCGAGGTCCGACCTCGGTGTTGTAGTTATCAACAGTAGCTATGTTTGACTACTGTTTTTATAGGTCTATAATTTAAAATAGAAATTTGTACAAATATTTATTTTAGCTAATTTTGAAAAAGAGAGGGGATTAATGTGAGTATGGACTACGCGAGGCCTAGTAGAGAATTAGTAGAAAGTGCAATGAAAGGAAAAGGGTTGTTAGCTACAGTACAAAATAATATGAATAATAGTGCGGAGTCTGGAATAAAAAGAGGTAAGAATAATTCTGTTTTTGAAGCAATAATAGCAAATTCCAATGAAGTAAATGATACATCGGTATTAAGTGATAGTTAGTAATATTTCCTCCGCTAGTACCAAACACACCCGTTTATACAGCCCCTTCACACTGGAGGGGTTGTTTACTTATGGGTAAAAATGTGGTACACTTGCCATTATTTTTTAAATTACTTAAAAATTGGTAAATAAATATTATGATTAAAAAAATACTGATAATTGCACTGATATCAATACTTGTTGGCGTAGCTATAGGCTTTGCTATTCTTTCACGTAGTAAAAAAACTGATGATAATGTGATTGTTGAAACTCTAAAAGAAGTAAGTATAATCTCTATAAAAGATTTGCAAGAAAAAGATATTCCACTGCCTTTAGTGGGTGGAGTTACATCTGAAAACGAAGTTACAGTAAAAACAGAAGTCTCAGGAGAAGTAATAGGTGTATATGCTAATGTAGGAGAGTTTGTACAGAAAGGTAGGATTATCGCAGAGATAGAAAACTCATTACAACGTGCGCAAGTAGCTTCCGCTGAAGCTGCACTAGCTAAGACTTTACAAGGATCTCGCTCTGAGCAGATATCAATACTTGAGCTAAAGCTCCAGCAAGCAGATGATCTGTTAAGTGAGGCAAAGCAAGCGACTATCAATACATTGCGGAGTGAGTTTGCAACTGCTGATGACGTAGTGCGTAACAAAATAGATCAGTTTATAAGTAATCCAGAAAGTGAGAATCCAAAGCTGACTTTTGTTGTTACAAATTCTCAATTAGCAATAGATATAGAAACCGGACGATCTGTACTAGGCAACATTTTAGAAGACTGGAATAATAAATTAAATAATGCAACGCAAGAAAGTGACTTGTTCGCTCTTTTAGATGAGTCAGAAAGTAATCTTACATATTTAAGAGATTTTCTAGATACTTCTGCACTTGCAGTAAACTCTCTAAATGCAAATAGTGGTTTGAGTCAGACAACGATAGATGGATACAAAACTGCAGTACTTACATCTAGAACAAATATAAATACTTCACTTTCTGATATCTCTTCTGCAAAAGATAATTTAAACAATAAAATTGTAAGTTACGATATAGCAAAGAAACAGCAAGAAGAAGGGTTTGCAGGTGGTAGAGAAGAAGATGTGCTAGTAGCCAGAGCTTCATTGAGGCAGGCACAAGTAACTCTTGAAAAGACAATAATACGATCTCCTATATCAGGAACTATAAATGATATTGAGATAGAAAAAGGAAACTTCGTGTCGCTTTTTGAACCAGCTCTTGTAGTTTCAAATAGTGACGCACTTGAGATAACAACATACATAACAGAAGATGATAAACAACATATCAATATAGGAGCGCAAGCTCTTATAGAGAGTGAGTTCGTTGGTACTGTGTCAGAAGTTGCTCCAGCACTTGATAAAAAGACAAAGAAAATAGAAATAAAAATAGCTATTGTAGACTCTGAAACAGACTTTATAGAAGGTGAGTCAGTAGAGCTTGAAGTAGAGCGCTCTTTCATAGTAGATACAAATGTGAAAGAAATCATAGTACCGATTTCTGCTTTGAAGATAACAACTGATGGAATATTTGTATTTACTTTAGATAAAGATAACAGACTTAGTAAGCACGAAGTATCTGTAGGGTCTATCGTAGGAAATGGGATAATCGTTTTCTCTGGTGTGACTAACGATATGGAAATAGTTCTTGATGCAAGAGGATTTAAAGCAGGGCAAGAAGTAATAGTAAAATAGCTTATGTCAGGTATTTGGAATTTCTTTTTAAAAAAATCAAGTTTTACAGCACTACTTATAGTCGCTTTACTTTTCTTTGGAGTTTTTTCAGTGATTGTAATACCTAAAGAATCTTCACCTGAAGTACAGATACCTATAGCTATAACAACTACAATATTCCCAGGCGCCGGAGCAGAAGACGTAGAAGAACTTGTAACAAATGAGATAGAAGAAGCGCTCAACAATAATCTAGATGAAGTCAATAAGATCACGTCAGTCTCTCGTGAAGGAGTGTCAGTAGTAGTAACAGAGTTCAATGCTGATGCAGATATTGATGAATCAGTAAGGGATGTAAAAGACGAAGTAGAAAAGATAAAAAGAGAATTACCAAGTGACGCAGAAGATCCGTTTGTCTCAGATGTAAACTTTGTTGATCAACCGATAATGCTTGTATCAATAGCAAGTGACTTGCCTGTAACAAAGTTTATAGAACTTGCAGATGATACTATAGATGAACTCAAAAGTGTAAAAGGAGTATCTAAGGTAATAAAAAGTGGAATACAAGAAAGAGAAGTACAAGTAGTTGTAAATAAGAAACAATTACACAAATTTGGTATAAGACTTGTAGATGTAGTACGAGCTTTGTCTACTTCAAACACATCACTCCCGATAGGAGGTATTACACTTGACGGTATAGAATATTCTGTAAAGTTTGAAGGGGAGATAGAAGAAACTAGAGAGATAGAGAATATGGTAATAGGTACTACAGACGGACAGCCGATATATGTTCGTGATGTTGCTTTTGTATCAGATGGTGTAAGTAAGACTACATCATTCTCAAGGATAAGTATTGATGGTGCACCGTCAGAGCAGGCTGTTACGTTTTCTGTATTTAAAAAGAGAGGGGGAGATATTACAAAAATTGCTGACAGCGTAAGAGAAAAGCTTACAGAACTCCAAAATGACAGTGTACTTGTAGATACCACAGTTCTTGTAGCATTAGACACTGGCGAGTTTGTAAAGGATGACCTAAGAACCCTGTCGTTCACTGGACTTCAGACTATAGTGCTAGTTATGGTAATACTTTTTATAGCGATTGGTTGGCGTGAGGCACTCATTGCAGGACTTGCTATACCGCTTTCATTCTTGATTGGCTTTGTCGCACTTCATATAACTGGTAACACTATTAACTTTATTAGTCTTTTCTCACTTATTTTGGCCGTTGGTATCTTAGTAGACTCTGCGATTGTGGTAACAGAAGGTACTCATACAAATATGAGAGATGGTCTAGTAGGTAAGGGCGCAGCACAGAAAACTATAAAAGAATTCCATTGGCCACTTACATCTGGAACTATGACCACTATTGCTGTGTTTGCACCACTGTTTTTCATATCAGGAGTTACTGGTGAGTTTATAGCTGGTATTCCGTTTACTATTATTTTTGTGCTTATTGCGTCACTCTTTGTAGCACTTGGGATAATCCCTCTTATATCAGCAAAAGCTTTGAAACAAAGAGGCTTCTCTGTATTTGAAGAAAAACAAGAAATAATAACTTCAAAGATAAGAGATTGGTATAAGAAGATTTTAAGAAATATTTTAGGAAATAAAAAGAAAGAAAATAGCTTTTTTATAATATT
>JADHUX010000003.1 GCA_016784285.1 Parcubacteria group bacterium | reverse complement strand
AATGGAGCATATGGTTGCTTCAAAGTAAAACGTATATGTTTGTCGTCTATTTTTTCTATAGTTACACCATCCCAACTTGCTCGTTTAGGACTTTTTAAACTCACATCTTGTGTTTTTTGTATTGTAAATATTATGTCATCTGCAGTTACACTTACTCCATCGTGAAATGTTATATTGTCTTTTAGTATAAAATCATATGAAAAACCGTCTTCTGATATTGTGTAGCTTTCTGCTAAATCTACTACAAGGTTACCTGAAGGGGTCGCTTTCATGAGTCCAGAATATATAAGAGCTGTAAGGTCTCTGTCAGTATCTGAGTTTGCAAGTAATGGGTTTATAAATCGTGGAGAGCCTACAACTCCTTCTTGTAAACTACCTCCATAAGCAGGTACTTCAGAAAGAAATGATTTATTAATGTTTGAAAGTATTAAAACTACACTACCTATAAATATAAAAACCAATACAAAAAACAGCAATTTCTCTGAAGGAGAGAAAGTTCTAATGTTTTGTATTACAGATTCTCTTTTTTGGAGTAGAGAAGTCTTTTGCAGTATTCTGCTATATATTTCTTTCATTAAAGTTAGATAATGAGTGCTAGAAATGCTGTAATTGCAAAAAGTACAGCAATCACTACTGTTGCATTAAATAGAAGCTTTTCAAAACCTCTTCTCTTGTGGAACCCGGCGCTAAAGTTATCTCCACCAAAAGCTCCTCCAAGACTTGACCCCGTTTGCTGTAGTATGATTGCCCCTATGAGAAGTATAGATAGGACAACCTGCGCATACGGTAATAATTCAGATATTGTTTCCATATATAAAAGGTAGCATATCAGATATGAAAAAAATATCAACCCCGTCACTCGCGAGCGACGAGGGTCAAGCTTAACTGACAATAGGTTTTCCACAGATTAGACCCTTTTCTTTTTATAAAAATAGGGTATTATTAGAGAATATTAAAAATTAATTCACTATTATTATGAAGAAATTAGGAAAAAATGAAAAAACAGCAGTATTTGTATCACTTGCAGTAATTCTGTTCTTTTTTGCAGCAGCGTCTGTAGTAGGTTTCGTATCTAAAGGAAGGATAGCAGATGTAGATAATGAAAATAATAGTGCATCTTTAGGTGAATTAACAGTGGAGACTCAAAAAGCTCCAGAAATAATAGATATAAATGGTATGAAAATAGTAGATACAATAGTAGGTACAGGAGAAGAAGCAGTAGCAGGTAAAGTAGTAACAGTACACTACACAGGTACTCTTACAGATGGGACAAAGTTTGACAGTTCAGTAGACAGAGGACAACCATTCCAGTTTGTACTAGGAGCAGGGCAGGTGATCCAAGGTTGGGAACAAGGATTTGCAGGTATGAAAGTAGGAGGCAAGAGAAGTCTTATGATCCCAGCAAACATGGCATACGGCGACCGAGCAATCGGAGCAATACCTGCAAACTCAACGTTACTATTTGATGTTGAACTACTTGCAGTAGATTCACAATAAAACTTCTACAGTTGGTACATTTCTTCGTTGCTTCACGAAAAATATCATTCACCGTACTATAAATACATCTCAATCTATTTTTCGCTTACGCCTCGAACTGCACGCAACTGAGAAAGTTTTATAATTTTAGCAGTAAAGGATCACTAGCTACGGCAGTGATTTTTTGTTATGTTGAGTAAATGCGATTTGAGATAGAAAAAAAATTAAAAAATAAGCTCGGTAGAGCAGGGAAGATTACTACCCCAAACGGTGTTATAGAAACGCCGTCTTTTACTGTGGTTGGTACTAAAGCTACTGTGAAGTCTCTCACTCCAGAGCAGGTTAATAGTCTTGGTGCACAAGCAGTACTTGGTAATACTTATCATTTGTACTTACAGCCGGGCGATGATGTGGTCAAGGCTGGAGGCGGAATAGGAAAGTTTATGAACTGGAAAGGTCCTACAGTTACAGACTCAGGTGGCTTCCAAGTATTCTCACTTGGCGCAGGATTCGGAACAGGAGAAAACAAATTTAGCAAAAAAGATAACTTTGTTCAAAGTTCAACTTTGAACAATTCTGAGCATGGTAAGTTGGCAAAGATAGATGAAGAGGGTGTGGAGTTTCAGTCGCATATAGATGGAAGTAAGCATTACTTCACTCCAGAAAAATCAATAGAGATTCAGAGCAATATAGGCGCTGATATAATATTCGCATTTGACGAATGCACTTCACCGACTGCTGAGCATGAGTACCAAAAGGAGGCGATGGAGCGTACGCACAGATGGGCAAAACGTTCTCTAGATCACCATAATCACTTGGTGGCAAGGCACCCAAGTAGAAATAAACAGGCGCTGTTTGGCATAGTGCAAGGTGGGCGGTTTGAGGATTTGCGTAAAGAAAGTGCAAAATTCATGGCAGAGTTATGTCCGCCAGCTGGCGGATTTGACGGCTTCGGTATTGGTGGGTCATTCTCTAAAGAAGATTTAGACGAGGCGCTAGCGTGGGTGAACAAAATACTACCAGAAAGTAAGCCACGGCATTTGCTCGGCATAGGGGAACCAATTGATTTATTTATAGGTGTAGAAAATGGCGTAGATATGTTTGATTGTGTATCACCGACGAGGATAGCACGTAACGGTACGCTCTACACTAAAGAAGGCAGGATAAATATAGAAAACGCAAAATACACAAAAGATTTTTCAAAAATAGAAGAAGATTGCGAGTGTTATACTTGTAAGAACTACACTAAAGCGTATCTCGCACATTTGTTCAGAGCAAAAGAGATGCTCGCGTCAACACTTGCATCAATCCATAACTTATACTTCATCGTAAATCTTGTAAAAAATATTCGTCAATCAATCCTAGATGAAAACTTTGATGAGTTTAAAGAGGAGTTTTTAAAGAGTTATTATGCAAAATAAATTTAAATTAAAATCAGAATTTGAGCCAGCGGGGGATCAGCCGGGGGCTATCAAAAGCTTGGTTGAGGGCCTAAAGGAAGGTGAAAAGCACCAGACCCTTTTGGGTGTTACAGGATCTGGTAAAACTTTTACCGTTGCTAATGTTATAGAAAAGGTTCAGAAACCCACATTGGTGCTAGCGCACAATAAAACTCTCGCAGCACAGTTAGCGCAAGAATACAGAGAGTTTTTCCCAGACGCTGCAGTGCATTACTTTGTATCCTATTATGACTACTATCAGCCAGAGGCGTACTTGCCAGTGACTGATACTTATATAGAGAAGGAAACACAGATCAATGAAGAGATAGACAGGTTAAGGCATGCCGCGACACAAGCTCTACTTACACGTAAAGATGTGATAATAGTCGCATCGGTCTCTGCTATTTATGGTTTGGGAAATCCAGAAGAATATGAAAAGGTTAACTTGAAGATAGAAACTGGGATGAAGATCACACGTGCAGATTTTATACGTAAGCTTATCGGGATTTACTTTGAGCGTACTAATGCAGATCTTACACCGGGGAAGTTCAGAGCAATGGGCAATGTAGTAGAGATAATGCCAGTAAATGAAAAGGTGATTTACAGAATAGATCTAGAGGGAAGTACTATAACTGAGATAAATAAAATAGACGCGATATCCAGGATGATTTTAGAGGCAAATATTAAATCTTTCTTCTTATTCCCAGCAAAACATTTCGTAACTCCAGAAGACGAAAAGAAGCGAGCCACAGCAGATATAAAAGCAGAGCTTACCAAACAACTTGCAAACTTCAAGCGTGCAGGCAAAGTACTTGAACATGAAAGATTAAAGCGTAGAACTAACTATGACTTAGCTCTTATAAAAGAGATAGGGTATACAAACGGTATAGAAAACTACTCTCGGCATTTTGACGGACGTGAAGAAGGCGAACCACCGTATACTTTACTTTCATATTTCCCCAAAGATTTTCTTACAGTTATAGATGAGTCACACGTGACGGTCCCACAGCTTGGTGGTATGTACGCAGGAGACAGGTCAAGGAAGAAGACTTTAGTAGAGTTTGGTTTTCGCTTGCCGTCTGCTGTGGACAACAGACCTCTTAACTTTGAAGAGTTTGAAGAGAGAGTAGGGCAGAGTATCTATACATCTGCTACACCTGGAGTATATGAGGGTGAGAATAGTAAAAACATAGTAGAGCAAGTCATACGACCGACTGGGCTCCTTGATCCAGAGATAGATGTACGACCAGTAGTTGAATCCAAACACCGAGGTCGGACCTCGGTGTACAAAGGGCAAGTGCAAGACTTTATAGAAGAGACAGAAAAAGTTGTGAAAAAGGGAGGTAGGGTAATAGCAACGACACTTACTAAAAAGATGGCGGAGGATCTTTCAGAGTATTTAAAAGAGAAGAAAATCAAAGCAGAATATCTGCATAGTGATGTAAAGACAATAGACAGAATAGAGATACTTACAGAGTTTAGAAAAGGTAAGTTCGATGTGCTTGTAGGAGTAAACTTACTTCGTGAAGGTTTAGATTTACCTGAAGTGGTTTTAATTGGCATACTAGACGCAGACAAAGAAGGGTTCTTGCGTTCAGAGACTAGCTTGATACAGACCATAGGCAGAGCTGCGCGTAATGTAGAAGGGCGAGTGATTTTATATGCCGACAAGATCACTAACTCAATGGAGAAAGCAATGAGTGAGACAAACAGAAGAAGAAAGTTACAAATTGCATACAATAAAAAGCACAACATTACTCCAAAGACTATTATAAAAGCTATAAAAGATATTACAGAGCAGATGCGTACAGAACACGAGCAATCCGTAGCGACACTACTTACTATAGACAAAGAGCTTTATAAGAAAAACCCTAAAAAACTCATAGCACAGAAAGAAAAGGCGATGGAGGGCGCAGTAAAGATACTAGACTTTGAAACTGCAGCAATAATACGAGACGAAATAAAGGTATTAACTCAAAAAAAGTGATTAACCCAGCCGACTGGGTTAATCAAAATTAAGTTATAAAACGGTATTTAGCTATTGACAAAACTGTAGAATATGTTATTCTATATGTAGAAACCCACTGTTGTATTGTATTAATTTTTATTTAATTAATTTTTCAATGGAGACAGTAATTATGTTAACTGGAAAACAGAGAGGTATGGGATTGAGAGAAATTTTTGGTAAAAAGATTGCTTACATTTTGATCGCTGTATTTGTCTTAACAGCTGCAGCACTTTTATTATTAGCTAATAAAGGAGATGCTAAGACTAAGAAGGTTGTCAAAGCTGTATATGTCAAAGGATTTGCTGTAAGCAATGCACAGCATGAAGAGAATAAAAAACTTTTGGCAAAAATACAGAAAGAGAATCCAGATGCATATCTTTGTGCAGATGAATTTGGTCCATGTATAAAGAATATTAAAATTGCTCTTAACTAATAATAAGAGTAAGAAAAAGATTAAAGCTCCATAGTACGATAAGTGCTATGGGGTTTCTTTTTGCAAAAATTTATTTTTAATGTATAATATGTGTACTTAAATTAATTAACTACTCCCCCTATGGACAAGAGGAGGGGGTTTTATACGTATTATGTCAAAAGAAAAACCAAAAGAAGACAAAATAATAGTAAAAGGTGCCAGAACTCATAACCTTAAGAATGTAACAGTAGAGATGCCACGCAACAAAATGGTCGTCTTCACTGGGCTTTCTGGTTCTGGTAAGTCTTCTCTTGCGTTTGACACTATCTTTGCAGAAGGGCAGAGAAGATATGTAGAGTCTCTTTCTGCATATGCTCGGCAGTTCTTACGTCAGATGCAAAAGCCCGATGTAGACGAGATTATAGGGCTCTCTCCTGCGATCTCTATTGACCAGAAAAGCAGGTCTAACAACCCACGCTCAACCGTAGCGACTATTACAGAAATATACGACTACATGCGAATCCTTTATGCGCGCGTGGGGAGACCGCATTGTCTTAAGTGTGACAGAGAGATCAAAAAACTTTCAAATGAAGAAATACTAAATACAGTATTAAAGACAATAAAAAATACTGACCTTAAAAAGTCTAGTAAAAAAATAATGGGTGTAGATATTAATGATTTAAAGCTTAAAATATACTCACCTGTAGTAGTAGGTAGAAAGGGTGAATACTACCAACTACTATATGATTTGCTAGGTAAAGGATATAGCAAAGTAAAGATAGACGGTAAGGTTAAAAACCTACGTGAGCAAATAGTGCTATCAAAGACTAAAAAGCATGACATAGATGTGCTTGTAGATGAGATATTCTTAAGTGAATTTAAAGACGATAAAGAAAACGCACTTGAGCGACTTAGTGAAGCAATAGAAAAAGCTCTTGAAGAGTCTGACGGTTTGCTAAAAATAGAAGAGCCAAACGGAGAAGAACGAATAATCTCTGCTAAGTTTATGTGTCCTTATGACGGCTTCTCTTTCCCAGAAGTTGAGCCGAGACTATTTTCATTCAACTCACCATACGGAGCATGTGAAGCTTGTAATGGTTTGGGTACTAAATACTTTTTTGGATCTGAAGCGTGCGATACATGTAACGGCGCTCGCTTGCGCAAAGAAGCATTGTCTGTTTATTTAGGAGATAAGACAAATATAGTAGACCTTACAAGTATGTCCATAAAGAATGCACAAGAATTTTTTAGTAAACTTAAACTTACAAAAAAAGAACAAGAGATCGCTAAAGTTGTTTTGAAAGAAATAACGAATAGATTACAGTTTATGATAGACGTAGGTATTGATTATCTTACGCTTGATCGTCGTGCCAATACTCTTTCAGGTGGAGAAGCACAAAGGATACGCTTGGCTTCACAGCTTGGCTCTGGGCTTGTAGGTGCGCTCTACGTTCTTGATGAGCCAACTATAGGCTTGCATCAGCGCGACAATGACAGGCTTATAAAGACCCTTCTTAACCTAAGAGATCTAGGTAATACCATAATAGTAGTAGAGCATGACGAAGATACGATATATTCTTCTGACTATATTGTAGACCTTGGTGTCGGAGCTGGAGTGCATGGTGGAGAGGTTGTTGTCTCAGGTGATCTAGATGAATTACTGACTGCGAAGACAAATAAAAGCCAGTCTCTCACACTTGCTTATTTACGTGAAGAAAAGAAAATAGAGCTTCCAGAGAAAAGACGAGACAAAAACAAAGGCGCTATAAAGATAAGAGGAGGAAAGAAGTTTAATATTAAAGGTATGAATATAGATATTCCTCTTGGTAAACTTGTGACAGTTACAGGTGTGTCTGGTTCTGGTAAATCTACATTCTTATACGAATTACTTTATAAGAATCTAAGAGCAAGGTTTGAGAGAAAGTACAGAAGCGCAGAAGTATACAATGCTAAAAGCTTCACTGGCACAGAGTATTTAGGTCGCTCTATCCTTATAGATCAGTCACCCATAGGGCGTACTCCACGCTCAAATCCAGCTACTTATACTGGAGCGTTTACCTTTATAAGAGATCTGTTTGCTTCATCTACTGAAGCACGAGCGCGTGGCTGGAAGGCAAGTAGATTCTCCTTTAACGTAAAGGGTGGAAGATGTGAGACATGCCAAGGTAATGGAACGATAGCAGTAGAGATGCACTTCTTACCTACAGTGTATGTAAAGTGCGACGTCTGTGGAGGCAAAAGATTTATGAAGGAAACTTTAGAAGTAAAGTATAAACATAAAAACATTTACGGTGTACTTAGTATGACAGTAGAGGAAGCGCTTACATTCTTTGAAGACATTCCAGCGATTTATGACAGACTCAAAACCCTTAATGAAGTAGGGCTAGGTTACTTAGAGCTTGGGCAGTCTGCTACTACTCTCTCAGGTGGGGAAGCACAGAGAGTGAAGATCTCCTCAGAGCTTTATCGACCACACTTGCAGAAGACTATCTACTTATTAGACGAGCCGACGATAGGACTTCATTATGAAGATGTGAAAAAGCTCATAGAGATACTTCAGTCACTCGTAGCGAGAGGTAATACTGTCGTAGTGATAGAGCATAGTATGGATATTATAAAATCAGCAGACTATGTCATAGACATCGGTCCAGAAGGAGGGGAAGGTGGTGGACAAATAGTCGCAAAAGGTACTCCAGAGCAAGTAGCAGAATCCAAGAAGTCATATACAGCCAAGTATCTGAAGAAAGTATTAAAAAAATAAATTTTGATTTATAGTCTAGTTTTTGCTATTGTTCTTTTAGTATAGTTATTTTGACATTCTTAGGAGGATCTTAAGATGACAGAAAAAGAAAAAGCATTAGAGGAATGTTTAACGAGTTATAAAGAATTAACGTCAAAAGCTCTTACTGAATATTTAGAGAACGGAGATGTTTTTTCATTTAGGGAAGCGATTGGAGAAGTTATGGTTTTTCTTTCAAATAATGGGACATCAAAAGCTACAACAGAATTAGTTATCCCTATAATTATTGAAAAGGAAACACTAGCAAATATTACAGAAGGTTTTTGTGATTTTCTTCAAACTATATTTAGTAATAAAGGAGATGTATCAGTATCTGCCAAATACACAGACGATAAAAAAACAGCAATATTTTTTTGTTTTAATGTCTTAGAAGATATTGAGGTAAAAAAATATGACCCTTCAAATACAGAGTATTTGAATTAAAAGAGGGAAAGAAATTGACCCCTTGACAAACTACTCCTATAGTGTATAATAGGGGTAGTTAGTACTTTACTGTTTTAGTGATTATATAGTTTGTTTATTTAAGCAAGCGACCTGAAAAAGCTAAAAGCAGATAATATAGCCGTTTATTTTATCGTCAGCAAATAGTAGGTATATACTTAATATAGCTGACAAAAGAAGTTTATCTTCTAATCGGGACCCAATTTATAATAGGGTCCCCTTTTTTATGGATTTTTTATTGTAGAAAGTGTTTAATTTATTTATGGATATTAATGATTTAAAAAAGATCAAAATACTAGATTCTGCAGGAGTGTATCTTTTTCAAAAGGATACGCGCATTTTATACGTGGGCAAAGCCACTTCTTTAAAAGACAGAGTACGAAGTTATTTTAATAAAGGTGTGGTAGAGTCACGAGGTAAGCTTATCCAGAAGATGGTAGAAGAAGCAAACTTTGTAGATTTTATAAAAACAGACTCAGTACTAGAAGCTCTTATAATGGAGGCAAATTTAATAAAGAAATTCCAACCAAGATATAATACAAAAGAAAAAGACGATAAAAGTTTTAATTATTTAGTTATAACCAATGAAGAATTCCCACGTGTGCTTGTAGTACGGGGAAGCGATCTTGAAAGTAAATTTTCTTCAAGAGATATAAAGCACATATTTGGGCCATTTCCATATGGCGGAGTGTTTAAAGATGCGATGAAGATAGTACGTAAGTTGTTTCCGTTTAGAGATGTATGTACTCCATATGATGGAGTCTCTGAAAGAAAACCATGCTTCAACAAGCAGATAGAACTTTGTCCAGGTGTGTGCTCGGGTGTGGTGTCAAAGGTAGAATACAGTAGGACGATAAACCACATAAAACTCTTCTTTGAAGGTAAAAAATCTTCTCTAATAAAAACTCTAGAGCAAGAAATGAAAGACTATGCTAAAAAGAAAAAATTTGAAAAAGCAGGAGCTATAAAGAAAACAATATTTGGGTTAAAGCATATTCAAGATGTGTCTCTTATAAAAGAAGAATTAAAAGCACCTAACACAGAAACAGAAAAGGGTAGCCCTTTTCAACAACAAAAAGGGCTACCCTTTTCTGGAGTTGATACAAGGGCATTTAGGATAGAAGCATATGACATCGCGCATATGGGAGGCTCTAATACAGTGGGTGTGATGACAGTGGTTGAGAATAGCTGGGTAAAGAAGAATGACTATAGGAAGTTCAATGTCTCAGAGGAAGTCTCTGGTAATGACGTAGGCTCACTTGAAGAAGTCTTAAGGCGTAGACTCAAGCATGATGAATGGAGGAGTCCGAACCTTATAGTAGTAGACGGTGGGCAAGCGCAGGTAAATACTGCTCAGAGAGTCTTGGAGGAATATGGTTATAAGATAGCGGTAGCAGGAGTAGTAAAAGACGACAAGCATAAGCCAAAAGGCCTTATAGCTGATAAAGTAGTGCGAGATAAGTATGAAAAAGAGATTTTAACAGCAAATGCAGAAGCGCATAGGTTTGCTATATCTTTTCATCGTAAGAAATCTCTTTTTAACTTTAGAAAAAGATAGAAACTAGTACTTTTTACTCACATAGCTCTTCCTAAAAAGCACACATAAATTTGTAGCGACAAATTTTGCTCTGCTCGTCCTGTTGATACAGTACTGCGCAAGGCTTTTTAGTAAGACTATGTTTCGTTAAAAGTGTTCTTAGCTTTCCACAGTTTGTTTTGTGTCGTGTATGTTATAATAGAAAAATAATATGCAAAAAATAAAAGTAGGTGTACTTCGTGGTGGTCCAAGCAATGAATACGACGTCTCTCTTAAAACAGGAGGTAGTGTGCTTAGGAATTTACCAGAAGAAAAATATGATATTCGTGACATCTTCATCTCTAAGAACGGAGAGTGGCATTTTCGTGGTATACCTTTTGCACCTGAGAAGATCATAAACCAAGTTGACGTAGTTTTTAACGCAATGCATGGAGAATACGGGGAAGACGGCACAATACAGCAACTTTTAGATACATTTTCTGTCCCTTATACTGGCTCTACTGCATTTTCTTCTGCTATTGGTATGAATAAACTTCTTACGAAACAAGGTATGGAGAACTATGACATAGATATGCCTGATCATATTGTTATCGAAGCCTCTGATGACTTAGAAAAAGACATTTTTGATATCTTTAGGAGCTTTTCTATGCCAGCTATAGTAAAGCCTGTATCTGGTGGGTCATCTGTAGGTGTGACTATAGCCAAAAGCTTTGACGATCTTCGTGATGGGGTGTATAAGGCGCTTGGGCATTGTCCAAAAGTTTTGATAGAAGAATACATAAACGGACGAGAGGTGACTTGTGGTGTAGTAGAAGGATTTAGAGGGGAGGACATACATGCTCTTATGCCAGTGGAGATCATAATACAAGAGAAAAGCAACTTTTTTGATTACACTGCAAAATATAGTGGTAAGACACAAGAAGTATGTCCAGCACATTTTGATAAAGTCATAAAAGACGAGATACAGCGACTAGCTAAAGAAGTGCACAAAGCACTCGGGCTTAGACATTATTCACGTTCTGACTTTATAGTTTCTCCGCGTGGGATTTATTTCTTAGAGGTAAACACTCTCCCAGGGCTTACAGAAGAATCACTAATGCCCAAAGCACTAGACGCAGGGGGTACAAAGCTACCAAACTTTTTGGATCATGTGGTGGGGTTGGCGATGGGGAGATAGAAAAAAACCCTTCCGAAGTAAAGTACTTTCGGAAGGGGATGTTAAATGTTTAAGTTTGTTCTAATTGCTTGTGGCAATTACAATCAACACAAAGAGCAGTTTTGCCACATAGTTCACAATTCCCATATGACCCACCAAAATGAACATAGGTGCAACTTTCATCTTCTTTTTCTTTTTTCTCACAAGATTTACAAATATACATAAGAATCTCCTCTTAAAATATTTAAATGAAACTAGAATTTTTATACGATACTTTTTCCTTTCATTTGTAAATACTGCATATTCTTTCTGTTTCTATTTTTCTATGACATTTCCCTTTCTCAAGAATTAATTTATATGGAATTATAATTAAAAACTTCCACAATTAAAATAACATACATGTAGATACCTGTCAATATCTGTGGACCCGACAGGACTCGGTTACAAATCACTAATTCGCTATACTCATAAGTGTTCGCGACCCCGCCTCAGAAACGTGCCACTGACACCTTTCTTCCGGCTTTCGAGTCCTGCCAAGAATTTACTGTGCAAAAATAAAACACCCTTAATTCAAAGAGTGTTTTATTTTCACAAGTGGACCCGACAGGACTCGAACCTGCCACCTCCTCAGTGCAAGTGAGGCGCTCTACCAGATGAGCTACGGGCCCCCACACCAATGTTGGTGTAAGTGCCGTTTTGGCACCGCGCTCAGCAACACCAATATTGGTGTCGGGGCGGGCCCAAAACTCGTTTATTACAACAAATATTCTAATATATTTTCTTATTAAAATCAAACATTCCAACGGCTCAATTCGTTGAGCCGTTGGAAATAATCAACATTTTTGCTAATATTAATCCTATGAAAGGATACACAACAAACATAGAAAAAGAAACATTAGAAAACGAAGATTATCGTAGAGTACTTTATACTGCTAAGAACAGTCAGCTTGTACTTATGAACATAAAGCCAGGCGACGAGATAGGCGAGGAAGTCCACGAGCTTGATCAGTTCTTGCGGTTTGAAGCGGGGAACGGTAAAGCTGTTTTAGACGGAGTAGAAAGAGAGGTGAGTGACGGAATAGCAGTAGTAGTGCCAGCTGGTGCAAAGCATAATTTTATAAATACAGGTAGTGTGGACCTAAAGCTTTATACTGTTTATTCGCCACCAGAGCATAAAGACGGCGTAGTGGAGAAGACAAAAGCAGACGAATACGAAGAGCATTTTGACGGAGTGACTACAGAGTAAATTAGCTTGACAGATATCAACAATATTGTTATAATCTTAGTAGATTTTAAATAGGTAGTAATAACTTATATAGGGAGGTGTAAAAATGACATTAACAAAAGAAAAGAAAGTAACACCAGCAGGAATTAAAGAAGCAGAAAACAAACTAACATCATTAAAGCAGAAAAGAATTTGCCTTAAGTGTGGGGAGAAATTCCCAAGCAAAGGTCCGTATAACTGTATATGTGACAGATGTAATTCAGTTAATGAGCGAACCGTAAGAACTCAATATAAGGTTCATACAAAAGATAAGATTGAATCAGTCGAATACCTACATCTTGTAGAGTAAAGATGTTTTAATTTTATATTTAAAACAAAATACAAAAACCATAAAATATTTAGTAATATTTTATGGTTTTTTCTATTGACATTCTGCTATAATCGTGTATATTATATATAGCAGAAAGTCGAATTCCTGCTCTGTTATTAAGTAAGTTAAGTAAAGATATTTAACAATATGGAAAAAGATCAAGCATTTTTAGAGTTTATGATTAAGGAGTTGGTTGATAACCCAGACGACGTAAAAGTTGAAAGAGTTGTTGACGAGATGGGAGTTCTTCTCACACTTGATATAAACGCAGAAGACATGGGAAAGATTATCGGACGACAAGGTAACACAGCTAAAGCTATACGAACACTCTTGCGAGTAGTTGGTATGAAAAATAACGCTCGAGTTAATCTAAAGATTAATGAACCAGAAGGTAGTACAAGAGGTCCGGTAGCAGAAGCAACATCAGAAAAAAGTGTTGACGAAGCAATGGAAGACTTAAAAGTATAATCACTTTAATCCGCCAGCTGGCGGATAGATAAAAAAGAAAAAACTGTGATATTCTAAAATCACAGTTTTTTCTTTTCGCGGGAAGAGGTCATTCCTCATCGCGCAACGAAGTGAAGTAGGGAGGTTTGACCTCGAGGAGCGAATAACATGACATTTCACATTATTACATTATTTCCAAATTCATTTGACTCGTATATAAACGAGTCTATTATTGCACGCGCAGTGAAGGATAAGAAGATTAAAATCAAGTTCTATAATCCTCGAGACTTTACTAAAGATAAACATAAACGTGTAGACCAAAAGCCATACGGCGGAGGGCCAGGTATGGTACTAGAGGCACAAGCTATACTGAAAGCAGTAGAGAAGGCAGTAGGGCGTAAGAAGAAGGTCAAAATAATTTTCCTAGCACCAAACGGTAAGCAGTTTGACAACACTTATGCTAAAAAGCTCTCTAAAAACTATAAAGACGTGGTCATAATCTCTGGGCGGTACGAGGGTATAGATGCACGAGTAAGAAAGATATTAAAAGCAGAAGTAATAACAGTAGGTCCATATGTGCTTACAGGTGGTGAACTTCCAGCGATGATAATCTTAGATGCAGTAGCACGGCAGGTTAAAGGTGTGCTTGGTAATAAATCTTCAGTAGAAGAAGAGAGGGTTTCAAGCTCTGATGTATATACACGCCCAGAAGTCCTCAAATATAAAGGTAAAAACTACAAAGTACCAAAAGTTTTACTCTCTGGCAACCATAAAAAGATCGACCAATGGCGCGCAGGGAAGTAAAAAGTAACAACCAAAAAGTGGCCATTGTATGCTATAGCATACAATGGCCACTTTTTGGTCTAGTCTTTAAAGATCATCAAATAATATATCGATAGCGAGTGCTGCAGTCCAAGAGAAGTCTTTGGCACCTGTGCCTTTACCTGTGAGAGGTGAGTAGTACTCCCAGAAACCTGCATTTTCTATCAGATTAAGGATTCTTTCTTTAAAACTCTTTGCACTGTATTTCATATTATATTCTTTAAATCCTTTCCACATAAACCAATTTACATTTATCCATATAGGTCCTCGCCAGTAGTGGTCGTCATCAAATGTTTCTTCATTAATACTATTAGACGGTACAAGATCTATAATGCAAGATCCATCTCCACAGAAATCTCTAGTATTCATATGCCCGACAATGTCTTGGATCTGTTGTTCAGAGAGTATCCCTGTAGCAAGCGGTATAAGTGCGCCTGCTGTTTGTACTTTTATATAATCATTGCTATTTAAATCAAAGTCATAGAACAATTTATTTTCAGTATTCCAAAGCTTACTCGTTAAGTTATCTTCAAACATTTTCATCCATTTTTCAATTTCATTTATATCTTTACCCGCAGTCTCTGCCATTTTTTTAAGTCTTTTATCTGCCATATAAAGAATAGAAGAGACAACTTTATCTTTCACTTTAAATGGGTGGTTTTTATAAATAAGATCGTCGTCATAATTTTTCTTTTTTAATTCAAGTGCAAGATATACATATTTGTCATAACTTTCGTCAGTTGGGCGATTTTCTTCTTGAACATATCTCGTGTCCATTCTTTCATATTCTGGTAAATCTTTTGGTATTACAGCTTCTAGAGCTTTATCCCAACGTGGAGAATTATCAAAGCTAGACTCCCATGGATGGTAGATAGTTATAAGTCCCCAGTTTTCTGGGTCTCTATAATCATGAAAATATTTATGCAGTTTATAAAGTTTAGGGTAGAACTCATCTAAGAATGCTTGCGCACCTTCTTGTCCTTCAAGCTTGAGGCGTTTGTATATATGCCATACTGCCATAGCGACAATAGGCGGTTGAGAGATACCAGAAGTACCTATATCTCTCGGGGATTTGTCAGTCACATTTTTAGAGTCCCAAAAATCTTCGTTAGGGAAGTAGTGGTCGACTTTTCTATGAAAGTTTATATGAGGTAGGAATCCGTTTGACCATTGTCCTTCAAAAAGTGTACGAAGCTCGGTGATCGCTTTGGGTACGTCATAGTGCGAGTAGCCATAAGCTGCAAACGCTGAGTCAGAACTCCACTGAAGTGGGTAGATACTCTCGGCAGGGCGAGTGTAGCCACGGCCTTCACCAAGGTCTATCCAGTTACCATCTAAAACCTTTTTAGCATCTTCAAAAAAGATTTTTCTTTTTGTTTTTCCGCCAGCTGGCGGATTATGTTGATGCTCTGTCATTGTTTTTTAATTATATCTTACATTTGCTCAGCATTCCAAGAAAAGTTATAATAAATATTATGTTAAAAAACTTTTTAATGAAAAAAATGCTTAAGTCGCAACTTAAGGGCGTACCACAAGATCAGCAAGACAAGCTGATCGGTATGATAGAGAAGAACCCACAGCTTTTTCAGACTATTGCCACAGAAGCACAAGCTAAAATGAAAGACGGTAAAGACCAGATGACAGCCATGATGGAAGTTATGCAAAACCATCAAGAAGAATTGAAAAAAATAATGTAAAATAAAATTATGGATCTTCATTCAATTCTTATAACCACACATCTTATAGGAGTCGCACTTGGTGTAGGAGGAGCTACATTTGGTGGTATTTTGTATTTGAAAGCAATGAAAGACGGCAAGGTCGACCCTATGGAAGGTGAGTGGCTTTCTATTATATTTATGATATTACGAATAGGACTTGCCATTGCAGTGGTTACAGGCTTTGGATTTTTCTTAGAGTATCGTTTTACAGGCCAAGAAGAGAGGCTTATGGACCCACGCCTGTGGGCTAAGCTTACTGTCATACTTGTACTTGTGTCCAATGCAATCTTGATACAAATGAGGAAGATCCCTATGTGGCTTGGAGAGTCTTTGTCACTTACATCTTGGTATGGAGCACTTGTCTTTGGTATAATAAGAGGAGCAGATTATTCATATCTTACGTTTCTTCTTTTCTATGCAATAGCTGTGGTTATTGTCATAGGAATACTTTCAGTAGTTAAAAAATTATATTTAGGTAAAAAATAATATGACAATTTCACTTTCAATATATCTAAGTATACATGTACTCATTGGTGTTACTGGCATAGCGGCAACTTACATGACTCTCATGTGGCTTTTTAAGAGAGATATTCCTGTAAATTTACTTAAGATCTCTTCTCTAACTGCTTTTGTGGCTTATGTAATATCATGGATAACGGGTGGGTTTTATTATGTTGTATATTATGGAAACAATGTTAAACCAATTATAAAAGAAGGCCCTACACCTTGGGTACATTTAGTAATAATGGAAGTTAAAGAACATATATTCCTTTTTCTTCCCATGTTGGCATTTATATCTTTACTTGTTATATGGTTAAAGGGAGATGAACTAGTAGAAGATAAAAAATTAAAGAACATATTAGCACTGATAACTTTGATCACACTTATAATAGCAGTATCTATGGCGCTTGGAGGTATATTAATATCAGGTGCTGCAAGATAATATGATAAATAAAAATAAAAATAAAATCATAAATTCATTTGCTATAGCAGCTTCCGTTGCTATCGTATTTATAGTGTTTGCTACTATCTTTGGCGAGCTATACAAACCATTTAAAAACTCTCTGAAAGATATTTTCTCACATCATTGGATTGGTAAAGGAGTTATAGCTATCGTGATCTTCTATGCACTTGGTTTTCTGGGATACTTTAAAGCATCAAGTAGTGAAAAGGTATTGATAACAGTCTTAAAAGTAGTATTTTGGATTGCAGTTGTAGGAGTACTTGCAATATCAGCATTTTATCTATACGAATACTTTTTAGTCGCTCATTAATATGAAAAAGAAAATTTATATATTATTAGGACATCCAGACAGTGAGACTCTCTCAGGGTATTTAGCAGATTCATATGGTAAGGCTGCACGTGAAGGTGGACATACAGTAAGGAGGACAAATATAGGAGAGTTAAAGTTTGACCCGATCTTGCACTATGGGTACAAGAAGATTCAAGAACTTGAACCAGACTTAAAAAAAGTACAAACAGATATAAAGTGGGCAGACCACGTAGTAATAGTCTATCCAAACTGGTGGTGCTCTATGCCAGCTCCACTCAAAGGAATGTTTGACAGGATGTTTTTACCAGGTTTTGCATTTAATTTTTCAAAAGAAAAAGACGCTGAGTGGGAAAAGCTTCTTACAGGTAAGAGTGCAAGAGTGATCATAACTTCTGGTATGAGTCCCATCAAAGCGAAGTTTCATTTTGGGGATTTTACTAATGAGCTTTCACGCGGTATCTTAGAATTCTCCGGCTTCCACCCAGTAGAGGTCACAACCTTCGGCCCATCA
>JADHUX010000002.1 GCA_016784285.1 Parcubacteria group bacterium | reverse complement strand
CCTCCATATGGATCACGTCCATAGTTTCTTATAGCTCCGGTCTCACGAGAGAGTATTTCTGTATTAGGATGCGCCTTTTTCCAAGCACCATACTGTACAGTATCAGCTGGTAATACCTTTAGCTTTTGTCCTGTAGAGACACCAAGTACAGCTTCACCTAAGACTTGTGACCAAAGTGATTCATCTTCCTCTATTGCTGTGCGGTTATACATAAGTAGGTTTGATTGCCAGAGTTTACCAGATACACCAAACTCTTGAGCTACTCCGTTTACTTTAGGATCAAAGACAATACCTGTCGCACAAAGTGGGCAGTACGTTACAAGTACTCGGTCATTTTTTATATTGTCGTTCACGATCTCATGCCATACGAGTACTTGATATGGATAAAACCTTTCCACACCATTAAATACAAGCCCGAGTCCAACATCAGTATCAGTAAGATATTCGTCAGCATCTTTTGTAGATACAAATTTAGGATTATCTATAGAAGGTATGCCGTCTTTTCCAGGACCACCAGAGAGGATTTCGTTAAGTGGTATAGAGTGTTTTGTACCATCTGTCTCTGAAATTGTTTTTGTGGATTTTTCTGTTTCTTTCATAATAGTATTTTTAGTTTTTGTAACACTTTCTCCTTCTGGGAGAGGGAACTGGTTAGAATTTCTATAAAATAGAAAACCGACCCCAGCTATTACTATTATTAATATAATTATTGGAAATTTCATTCTTTTATTATATCAAACGTGTCAAGTTTTGCGCGGGAAAAGGTCGTTCCTCATCGTGTAACGAAGTGGAGCAGGGAGGTGCGACCTTGAGGAGCGAAATAATATAACCACTTGCCAAAGTCGCTACGGGGGGGGGTATACTTATTGGGAAGTTGTCATTTTTATTCATTTAACCAAAACCACAGCTTATTCTTCAAATCTTCACCTACATTATAACTATTAGAGTGAGAAAGAGCTCCTAAGTAGGATTGCAAAGACCGCTCAACTGTATTTTCACTAATCTTTTTAGTTTTATATTCTAATATTCTTCGTTTCAGATTTTTGTAAATCCTATTCTTGGTTTTGGTACGCAAAAGTTTGTAATGAGGTAGAACGATATAGCCAAGATAGTCAATACCATTATGAAGTTTATGAATAGAAACTTTGTTTGGATGAAGGATTAGTTTCAATTCTTTATTAAGAAAAGCGGTTTTGAAGAAAAAGACTTGATATCCGAGCAGACGAGACCCCGATGTCACCATTACGGTTGTCGTCCCAGTAGTTGTTGACGTTGAGACCGTCTCCGTCGAAGCGACCGACGTTGACGCGGCAACCGTCTGCAGAAATATGCCTGCTTCTCTCCGTGGCATCAGAGCTTGAGTATAGTCTCTATTGGCAATAGAGCATCTTCTTGCTCTTGTATTTTATTCAAGAGTACTTATTAGAATATAAATAAGACCTCTATTAGAAACAGACAAGAAATCAAATCCTATCCTGAATTGCACACTACTTTTATCCATTAGACAAAAATATTCCGGCAATGTTTCAAGTAGAAACACTTGCGAGATGAAACCAATAGTCGCATCTACACGAGCAAGTATAATAAGATAATAGCATAAAAAAGGACCTCCAGCCAAACGGCGAGAGGTCCAAATTGTAGCGAGGGCTTCGCCCAAATAAAGGTTCAAAAATACAAAAATATCAAGTATTCAAGCAATCAAGATTCATTTCCGAGCAGACGAAACGCCGAGGCCACCGCCACGGCTGCCGTCCCAGTAGCCGCCGACGCTGAGACCGACTCCGCCGAAGCCACCGACGTCGACGCGGCGACCGCCCGCAGAAACAGACAATGTTCTGAGGTACTTATTTTTAAGCAACCAGACCCCACGTATCTTGTGATATGCGGAGAAGCCACAATATGCCTCAGCTACATTTGGGACTCTTTCGTCTTCGGACAAAAGTTCCTTTTGTGTTTGCCATGTTTCGTTAAAAGACCCTGGGTACCCATTCTTTCTTAGTGAGAGCCATCCTCCAGCTGATGTCTTGTCCTCGTGAGCAAATTTCTGTTTCTGTTCGTTAAACCAACGACCTTCAAGTTGAAAATCGTTCATTACAACTAACTCAACTAAACACTGCTCCACTGAAGGTTGGGGGTACAATATGGAGTCATCTTGGCGATGTTGAAGTAATTTCTCCATATCTGGCAGAGTATTTTCGAAATGTTCTAGTTGTTCTTCTGTGTAGTTGAAGCTATAGGCTTCTGCCATTTCCTCGGGTGTGATGTAATCGTCGCCGAGAATGAGACGAGCAAGTTCGTGACCTTCGGGGAGTTGGTTTGTGACCACCTCTCCGTTGTCATTGATTTTCGGACAGCCCTTTTCCAAATACTCAACAAAATTTCGTCGTTTCGTTCTGTCTTGCATTGGTCCAGTAAGATTTGCTCCAGCTTTCTGCATTGTACGAAAAAACTTTGCTGCTGTATCAAGTGCAGAAGTATCAAGGTTTGCGATATCCATCGTATGCCTCTCTTTCCATAAATTGTATAGTCCCGTAAACGCTACAGGGTAAGCGACTCTTCTCACTATGAGACGAGTATATCAAAGAACATATTACACATTAAGTATACACGATTGTCAAAAAATGTCAAATTTTTTATAAAAAACTTAATGTTATACTTATATAATGAAACATAAATATATCATAGGCATAGACGAAGCAGGACGTGGGCCTCTGGCTGGACCCGTTTCAGTGGGGGCTGTACTGTTTTTAAAAGAAGAATATGAAAAGTTTGTTGCGGGAAAAGGTCTTTCCTCGGGGAGTGAAGCGGACGGAGGTGAGACCTTGAGGAGCAACAATTTAAAAGACTCTAAGAAATTAAGTGAAAAGAAAAGAGAAGAATGGTTTGAGAATATGCAAGAATTACCCTTGGAAAGTGCAGTAGCATTTTCAAGTAATAAAGTTATAGATACTAAAGGAATAATACCTGCTATAAATATGGCTATAGAAAAAATATTTGTAAGTTTCAATAAAAACCCAGAAGAATGCCTAGTACTTCTAGACGGCAATTTAAAAGCGCCGAAAGAATTTAAAAATCAGGAAACTATAGTAAAAGGGGACGAGAAAGAGCCGGTAATATCACTTGCATCAATAGTAGCGAAAGTAAGTAGAGATAGATATATAGTAGATTTAGCGAAAAAATACCCAGAATATAACTTTGATAAACATAAAGGCTACGGTACAAAGCTACATTATGAAATGCTCAAAAAGCATGGACTTTGTAATATTCATAGGCGTAGTTTCTTGAAAAAACTCTTGAATTAACTCTTGAATTAATTCAAGAGTGATAAATGTTGCCAAAATCGGCCTATTTTGGTATAGTACTCCTTATATGACAGTACGAATGAGACATACAAGAAGCCATACTGCCAATAGGCGGTCACACCACGCGCTAAAAGAGCCGCGGTTTTCTTTGTGTCCGGACTGTAAAGCTCCTACAAAACGTCATACTATGTGTGCATCTTGCGGAAGATATAGAGGTAGAGTAGTGGTGGATGTAGCAGCTAAACTTGAGAAAAAGCAAGAAAAAGCAAAAGCTAAAGCAAAAGCACGAGGAGAAGAAGCAACAAAAGAACCAGAACAAACAGAAGACAAAGTTCTTGACGCTACAAAGTTATCCAAGAAATAGTTTTAAATTTTAAATATAAAGTGTTAGTATTGTAAGATATTAAACATGAATAGGCACCTTTCAAGATCAATAGTTTTACAAACATTGTTTGAATTAGATTTCAACGGTCTTGTTGGTGGGAAAAAAATAAAAGATACTAAAACCGCACTCTTGCGTAACATTGAAGAATTCGCCCCTGGTATGGGTGATTTTTCTTTTGTGCAAGAGCTACTAGATAGTATTTTAGAAAAGCAAAAAGACATAGATAACATCATAGTTAAAGCTGCACCTGAGTGGCCTATAGACAAGATTTCAATAGTTGATAGAAACATTTTGAGAATAGGTCTGTTTGAACTTCTTTTTGCAGATAGGAGTGAAGTACCTGCCAAAGTTGCTATTAACGAAGCAATAGAACTTGCAAAGACATTTGGTGGAGAGTCTAGCGGACGGTTTGTGAACGGAGTACTTGGCGCAGTATATAAAGAGATGGGTGAGCCAGGTAAAGACGAAGTCTCTAAGAAAAAAACTAAGAAGAAAATAGAAGACGTACCGTATGAAAAGATGCCGATCAAAAGGCTTGGTGGTGCAGTAGTATATGCAAAAGACAAAGACGAGATTTACCTAGCACTCGTGCACGATGTCTTCGGTCATTGGACACTGTCAAAAGGAGGAATAGACGAGAAAGATGATATAGAGAAGGGTACAGCTAAAAAGATAAAAGAAGAACTCGGTATAAAGGTTGAGGTCAAAGATAAGCTCGGAGAAAACGAATATATAGCATCTGACCCTGAGATTGGCAAAATGAGGAAACAAGTTGTATACTTCTTGGCAGAATCAAAATTTACAGAACTTAAGCTTGCAGAAAAGGGAGGACTGGATGATGCCAAATGGTTTAAACTTGAAGAAATTGCAGAGCTTAACTTCTATGACGATATTTTACCGATAGTAACAAAAGCGGTAAATATACTTCTAAAAAAGTAAAATTTTTAATTTCCAATTTTGTAATTTTTAAATAAATCTTAATGTTCAAATTTTAAAAATTAAAAATTATAAAATTAAAAATTGAGAATATATAAAATATTATGAATAACTTTAATACATTCGAAAACAAAATAGGAATTACGTTCAAGAATAAGGATTTACTTATGCAAGCGTTTTTGCATCGCTCGTATCTTAATGAAAACAAAGGTCTTAAAATGGATCACAATGAGCGACTAGAATTCTTGGGAGATGCTGTGCTTGAGCTTGTGGTTACAGAATTTCTTTTTGCGAAATATCCTAAAAAGCCAGAAGGGGATCTGACTTCATACCGTGCTGCACTTGTAAACACTGTTACACTTTCGAGTGTTGCAGGTGAGCTTGGTATGAACGACTTCCTATTACTTTCAAAAGGTGAGGCAAAAGACACTGGACGCGCAAGGCAATATATACTTGCAAACACTTTCGAATCGTTTGTAGGCGCACTTTATCTTGATCAAGGATATGACGCTACGAAAGACTTCATAGCCAAGAATTTGTTCCCACTTACAGATGAGATAGTAGAGAAGGGTCTATGGCAAGATGCTAAGAGCCGTTTCCAAGAGGTGGCGCAAGAGAAGGAGAGTATAACTCCGCAATATAAAACAGTGCAAGAGATAGGTCCTGACCATGCTAAAAACTTCGTAGTATGTGTATTTCTAGGTGATGAAGAGATAGCAAAAGGCGAAGGGAAGTCCAAACAAGAGGCAGAACAAGCCGCCGCGCAAAATGCACTAGAGGCAAAAGCTTGGGCTTGACAAAACGATTAGAATATGCTACGATATAGGCATAAATAAAGTCCTTTTATAATCTTTTTCTCGAGAGGAGAAAAAACAATGACTACTAATAAAGAAACGGAAGAAAAAAGCCTGGAAGAATTAAAGATCGAGCTTTTTGAAGAAATAAGTGCAAATGAAGATGAAAAGAATTATGTCAAAGAAATTTTTGAAATTGGTCAAAATACCGTAAATGAATTGGAATCAAGAAGGGATTCAGGGATTGAAGAAATGAAGGATGTTACAAACAGAATGATAGCAGCTTCTAAAAAAGAGTCTTTGCGTAGAGCAAAAGAGCTTATAGAGAAAAGACGTGAGTTGATGAAAATGGAAGATGATCCTTTTGGAACAAGTTTGTGGGTTCATTCTGATCCACCAGTTTCACCTTATGGTGAGTTATAAGACTTTATGTATTCAGTCTGGCAAATAGGAATATTTGCCAGACTTGGATCATGAGGTTTTTTTATTTGTTTAAAACTTGTATAATTATAGTAACGCTCCTCAAGGTCTCACCTCCGTCCGCTTCGCTACCCGAGGAAAGACCTTTTCCCGCGTTACTTTTTATGTATCTCAAATCTCTAGAACTTACGGGTTTTAAATCCTTTGCGAAAAAGGGTGTCTTTGATTTTACGTCAGATATTTCTGGTATCGTAGGTCCCAATGGCTCAGGTAAGTCTAACGTCGCAGAGTCTTTCCGGTTTGCTTTAGGTGAGCAGTCTATTAAATCTTTAAGAGGAAAGCGCGGAGAGGACCTAATATTCAACGGCTCTAAAAACATAGGACGCTCAAACAGAGCATCTGTAAAAGTAACTTTTGATAATAAGAAACGATTTTTAGATATTGATTTTGACGAAGTAGTAATAGAACGCGTGGTACATAGGGACGGTGTAAATCAATATTTTATAAATGGTTCATTAGTGCGTCTGCGTGATGTGTCTGAGCTTCTTGCATCTGCAAACATTGGTTCGTCTGGGCACCACATCATCTCTCAAGGGCAAGCAGACAGGATATTAAATGCAAACATAAAGGAACGTAAAGAGATGGTAGAAGATGCACTTGGACTTAAGGTGTTTCAATACAAAAAACAAGAAAGTAGTAAAAAATTACAAAAAACTGAAGACAATATAGATCAAGTACAGTCTCTACGAAAAGAGATCGCTCCACATATAAGATTCCTCAAAAGACAAGTTGAAAAGGTAGAGAAGTCTATAGCAATGCGAGAAGAGCTTAAAGGTCTTTCACTCGAATATTTAAAACGAGAAAGTGAATATATAAATCATAATAAAAAGCAAATAGAAGAAGATAGAAAAGCTCCAGAAAAAGAATTAGAAGATCTAGAAGAAAAATTAAAAAAAGCTAAAGAAATACTTGCAAAGTCAGACGAAGCTGATGAGAAGAGTGAAGAGCTTATAAATATAGAAAAGAATCTAGCTGAAATAAGAGCTAAAAAGGACGCATTAGTGCGCGAGCTCGGGCGTATGGAAGGTCAAGTCTCGGGAGAGGAAAGACGAATAGAAAAAGAGAAACAAGAGCAAGAAGTCCTTGAAAACAGGACGGTGAGCTACAGCGAACTTAACAAGGTTGCAGAACAGGTGTACTCACAGCTTGATGACGGAGATATTAAGAATGATATAAATGAAGTTAAAAGTATTCTTCAAAAAGTAGGCTCTATAGTAAGGGACTTTATGTCTGTAACTTTCTCAGGAGAGAAGAAGGTGGATGTAGATTATAGTGAGCTTGAGAAGTTAAAGAGCGAAAAAGCCGAACTTGATGAAAAGTTAAAGGAAGTCTCAGAGAATGAATCTACATATAATCAAAAATATCAAAGTTTAAAAAAACAAATCGATGAAGAAAAAGACGACAGTAGAGAAGCAGAGCGAGAAGTGTTTACTATAATGTCACGCCAAAGTGAACTAAGAGGAGTTTTGAGTAAGCTCGAGAGTCTTGAAAGTCAGATAGCTCATGCAAAGGATGACTTTGAAAGAGAGCTCCAAGAAGTTGCGGTATTAGTAGGTAGAGCGGTACTTGATTATCATAAATTTGATTTGGAGGTAGATCTGTATCCGCCAGCTGGCGGAGAAGAGCGTCAAGTACAAGAAGAACGAAGAAGAAAGATAGAAAAGATTAAGATACGACTTGAAGAGTTTGGTGGTGGCTCAGGAGAAGACACTATGAAAGAATATAAAGAAGCTACAGAGCGTGACGAATTCTTAGAACGTGAGATAGCAGATCTAGAGAAGTCAGCTCAAGCACTTACAGACCTTATAAAAGATTTAGAAGAAAAACTAAGTACGCAGTTTAAAAGTGGAATAGAAAAAATAAATAAAGAATTTCAAAATTTCTTTTCTCTTATGTTTGGTGGTGGAAAGGCAAGCTTGTCTGTAATAAAAGAAAAAAAGAAAAAGAAATCAGATACAGATGCTTTAGGAGAGATCTCAGGAGATATAGGTCAAGAGAGTGATGAAGAAGGTGAAGAAGGTATTGATATTTCAATAAGTTTGCCAAATAAAAAAACACAAGGACTAACAATGCTCTCAGGTGGAGAACGTGCCCTTACATCTATTGCGCTTCTCTTTGCTATGTCCCAAGTGAACCCACCACCGTTCTTAGTATTAGACGAGACAGACGCAGCTCTCGATGAAGCTAATTCTAAACGTTATGGCGATATGATAGAAACTTTATCTAAGTATTCACAACTTATCCTTATAACCCATAACCGTGAGACAATGAGCCGTGCAGGTATAATATACGGCGTAACTATGGGCTCAGACGGTGTTTCTAAGCTTCTTTCAGTGAAGTTTGACGAAGCAGTTCAAGTAGCTAAGTAATTGACATAGATTTATAGATTTGCTATTACTTAGTAAGTTTAATTAAAAAATAGTTCTTTTCTATGAATAAATCTTTTGGAAAGGAGAAATCTTCTTATGAAGAGTGTTAATGATACTGATCAAGTTATAAAAATAGAAGTATGTACTTATTGTCATAAATTTAAAGGTGACGGTTGTGAATGGAAACAAACAACAGATGGTCTTTTTAAAGATAAAGTAGAAAAATTTACAACAGAAGCAACAGGTAGTAGTATAAAAGAAGTTCAAATAGAAGAATATCTTTTTGTAAAAAAAGTATGTCCAACTTGTGAAGAACAGGGATCCATGTGATCCCTGTTTTATTTTGGATTGAAAATACCCACCTTTTAAGCTAAAATAAGTTTATAATATGGATAATACAAAAGAGTTAAAAAAAGGACATCTACACCCTATGACCACGATGATAAATGAGATAAACTCTATATTTTCTGATATGGGTTTTGAATTTGCAGATGGTCCAGAGATGGATAGTGAGCACTATAACTTTGATGCTTTAAATTTTGAAGAAAATCATCCAGCTCGTGCCATGCAAGACACTTTTTGGGTGAAAGATAAAGAGAAAACTCTAATGCGTACACATACCTCTAATGCGCAGATCAGATATATGGAAAACAATAAACCACCGATACGGATCATCGTGCCAGGTAAAGTATTTAGAAACGAAGCCACAGATGCTACACACGAAGCGCAGTTCCACCAGTTTGAAGGGCTAATGATCGATGAGACTACAACACTCGGCACACTTAAAGGAGTTCTGAATACTTTTTTTGAAAAGTTTTTTGGCAAGGAGGTTAAGGTAAGGTTTAGACCAAGTTATTTTCCATTTGTTGAACCTGGAGTAGAGGTAGATGTGTCGTGTTTCAAATGCGAAGGTAGTGGGTGCTCAATATGCAAGAACACCGGCTGGATAGAAGTACTCGGAGCTGGGATGGTGCACCCAAATGTACTCAAAGCTGGCGGAATAGACCCAGAAAAGTATCAAGGTTTTGCTTTTGGTGTGGGCATTGAGAGGCTTGGAATGCTTAAGTATGGTATTGACGATATAAGACTATTTTTTAATGGTGATCTGCGATTTGTAAATCAATTTTAATATGGAAGCAAGCTTAAAAAAATTACAAGAATATTTTGAAGAAAAGCTACCAGATGCTCAAAAGGTAGCAGAAGCTTTGACATTTCACTCATATGAAGTTGAAGATGTAAGAGAAGAAGATGGTGACTATATCTTTGATATTGATGTACTACCTAACCGCGCTCCAGACACCTCTGACGAGAGTGGTGTAGTTAAAGAGCTTTCTGCTGTATTAAATATCCCACTTGGTGGCAAGGCACCCAAGTGGAGCGCATCGGATGTTGAAATAAATGTTTCAGTATCTCAAATAAACAAGCTCCTTGGTGCTGATATTAAAGCAGAAGAAGTAGAGGATATTTTGAAGAGATTAGGGTTTGAATATGAAGTTAATGGCGAAGAGTTTGTAGTAAATCCTCCAATAGAGCGAACTGACCTAAAAATAAAAATAGACATAATAGAAGAAGTCGGAAGAATATATGGTTATAAAAATATAGAAGCGACACTTCCAGAGAAACCAGAGAAAACTCCAAAAATAAATAAAAAGTTTTACTATTCAACTAAAATTAAAAACTTCTTAGCAGAAGAAGGATTTTCTGAAGTTTATACGTATACTTTTAGGAGTAGTGGGGAAATAGAGATGATAAAACCATTTGCTTCTGATAAAAATTTCCTAAGAACTGATTTAAGAGAAGGACTTAAGAAATCTCTAGAGCAAAATAATAAAAACTTACCACTTCTTGATTGCGATGAAGTAAGAATATTTGAAATCGGCAATGTGTTTACTAAAGATAAAGAATATACCTCACTTGCAATTGGTTGGTCAGAGAAAGATAGTGGTATTGTAAATAAATTGTCAAAATTTCTTGATGTAGAAATAAATGGAAATAGTAAAGATAATATTTTCGAAACTAATCTCAATGAGCTTTTGGAAAAACTTTCAGAACCAGATAGTGATTATGATAAGTTTGAGAATCCGCCAGCTGGCGGAAGAATTGTGACATTCAAATCAATCTCGCAGTATCCGTTCATGTTACGAGACATTGCAGTGTGGGTGCCTGCTGATGTTACAAACGAAGATGTTTTGAGTATTATAAAAAAAGAATCTGGAGAGCTTCTCGTAAATACAAAACTATTCGATGAATTCAAAAAAGACGATAAAGTATCTTATGCTTTTAACCTAGTATTCCAATCACAAGACAAGACACTTTCAGATGAAGAGATTAATGAAATTATAGAGAAAATAACAAAAGCTCTAGAAAATAACGATAATTGGCAGGTTAGATAATATCCACAAAATTGGTTGAAATGTTGATCCGCCAGCTGGCGGATTCAGGCAATTTTTGTTATAATATGAGTATCAAAAGGGTTTAATCCGCCAGCTGGCGGACCTTATTTTATGGCTAAAAAAGAGGTTAAAAAAGAAGTAAATCCGCCAGCTGGCGGAACAGGAAAGGGACATCACTATGATGCTCAAGATATTACAGTTCTAGAGGGTTTAGAACCCGTCAGGAAGCGCCCTGGGATGTATATCGGTACTACAGGACTTGAGGGTCTACACCATCTTATATGGGAGATTTTTGACAATGCTCGAGACGAAGCGATGGGTGGACATGCTAACAATGTAGAGATCGCACTTCTACCAGATAATAGGATTAGGGTTGTAGACAATGGCCGTGGTATCCCAGTAGACAAGCATGCTAAAACAAAAGTATCAGCACTAGAGACTATTATGACTACACTCCACGCCGGAGGTAAGTTTGGTGGTGAGGGGTATAAAGTCTCTGGAGGTTTACACGGTGTGGGTGCTTCTGTGGTAAATGCACTTTCAGTATATGCAAAAGCAGAAGTAAGAAGAGACGGAGGTCTTTATATGCAAGAGTATGCAAAAGGAAAGAAAAAAGCTCCAGTTAAGAAATTAAGTGCTTCTAAAGACACAGGTACAGTAATCACATTTGAAGCTGACCCAGAGATCTTTAAAGAGATTGCATATGACTGGGACAAGATCACGACACACTTACGTCAGCAAGCCTACTTGGTGAAGGGTATGAGACTTACTTGTATTGATGCAAGAGAGTATGAAGGTAAGATAGACGCTGACAAAGTTTTCTACCTTAGAGAGCTTGCTCTTGATACTCCTACGATGACTTTCTATTTTGAAGGGGGGCTTCTCTCACTTGTTAAGTTTAAAAACCAACATCAAAAACCAATACACAAAAATATTTTCTATATTGAAAAGGAAGCAGACGGAGTAGACGTAGAAGTCTCACTTCAATATGTAGACGACATATCGTCACGAATATCTGCATTTGCGAACAATACTTACAATGCAGAAGGTGGTATGCATGTGACAGGTTTTAAAACTGCACTTACTCGAACTATAAATAATTACGGACGAAAAAATAAATTAATAAAAGAAAAAGAAGACAACTTCACAGGAGACGATGTACTAGAGGGCTTGACTGCAGTGATCTCTATCAAGATGCAAGAGATTCAGTTTGAAGGACAAACAAAAGGCAAGCTTGGTTCAGTAGAAGCTCGTGGCGCAGTAGACGCTGTGTTTACCGAAGCCTTCGGAGCATTCTTAGAAGAGCACCCAGATGACGCTAAAGCGATGATAAACAAAGTTACTCTTGCACTTAAAGCTCGAAAAGCTGCAAAAGCCGCTAAAGATAGCGTACTTAGAAAAGGTGCGCTAGACGGCATGACTCTCCCTGGTAAGCTTGCAGACTGTCAAAGTAGAAAAGCAGAAGAGTCAGAAGTGTTTATAGTGGAGGGAGACTCTGCTGGAGGTTCGTCTAAGATGGGGCGAGACAGAGCAACTCAAGCCATACTTCCACTTCGTGGAAAGATCTTAAATGTAGAACGCGCACGACTAGACAGGATGCTCTCATCAGCAGAAATCAAAGCACTTATCGTAGCTATGGGTACTGCTATTGGAGATGTATTTGATCTTTCAAAGATTCGTTATCATAAAATAATCATAGCAACCGATGCCGATGTGGACGGTGCTCATATTCGTACGCTTCTTCTTACACTTTTCTACAGACATTTTAAACCAGTTATAGAAGCAGGGTATTTATACATTGCACAACCTCCACTTTATAAAATAAAAAAGGGTAAAGAAGTTATGTATGCATATACTGATGCAGAAAAAGTAAAAATCCTCGGTAAAGATGCAAAGGACGTAGAAGAAGTAGCTGAAGAAGGTGAAGAAGAAGCTGAAGAGACAGAAACAAAAAAAGGTCCAAAGATTTCTATACAAAGATACAAAGGTTTGGGAGAGATGAACCCAGAAGAACTCTGGGAGACTACTATGGATCCTGAAAGGAGAGTACTCAAACAAGTTACTATAGAAGATGCAGTAGAAGCCGACAAAGTCTTCGATACTCTTATGGGTACAGATGTTACTTCAAGAAAGTCATTCATCCAGTCCAATGCGAAAATGGCAAATCTGGATGTATAATAAAACTCTTTACTTTGCTTTAAAACATGTTATTGTTCTAAATAGTCTACTTTTTTGATCTTTTAAAGGGGGAGAAAATGGGTAAAGTACTGTCAGTAACAAATGCTTTTTTTACTACTGTTATAGAGAGAATGAAATACAAATTATCAGAAATAGACTATAGAAAAGTAGAGTGTCCTAATTGTCATAAAGAGACAGAAAAAAGATATGTTATAGAAGGAAAATGTAGAGACTGTACAATAGGTGCATAAAAGGGTGGTTATGTAAAACAATCCGACAAGTTCTAGCTTGTCGGATTTTTTATTTATATAGCTTTTTCTTGGATTTCTTTCTTGAGTTTTTCTATAAGCTCGTCGATACTCATAGTATCTTTATAATCTTTTCTGCCCTCTACTGTTACTTTTTTATCATCTATTTCTTTGTCGCCAAGTACTAGTAAGTAAGGGATCTTTTCTACTTTTCCTTGTCGTATCTTTTTGCCGAGAGTTTCATTACTTTCATCAAGCTCTACTCTTATATTATTTGTTTTAAGTGCTTCTGCTACTTCTTCTGCGTAGCCTTTATGAGCATCTGCTATCGGCAGGACTTTAACCTGCACAGGGGAGAGCCAAAGAGGGAAGGCACCAGCGAAGTGCTCTATAAGTACACCGATAAACCTCTCTAATGAGCCAAGTATTGCACGATGCACCATGACTGGTGTTTTTTTATTACCATCTTTGTCTGTATATTCTGCATTAAATCTTCCAGGCATTGAGAGGTCTACTTGTATTGTTCCCATTTGCCAGTTTCTACCGATAGCATCTTTTATATTAAATTCTATTTTAGGTCCATAGAACGCTCCTTCTCCTTCTTTAATCCCATATTCTAAATCTTTTTCTTTTAGAGAACCCTCAAGTGCTTTTGTTGCAAGCTCCCATACATCATTTTCACCAATATGTTTTTCTGGTTGAGTTGCTATAAAAATCTCATAATCATCAAAACCAAATGCTTTGTATATATCAAGTGCATAATCCACCATATTTATAATCTCTCCATTGAGTTGTTCTTCTGTACAATATGAGTGAGCATCGTCTTGAGTAAATGAGCGTACACGTAAAAGTCCATGAAGTACTCCCGAAAGCTCATGTCTGTGTACAAGTCCAAATTCAGAATACCTTAGTGGTAAATCACGATAAGAATGTAAACCTTCTTTATATATAAGCACACCACCTGGGCAATTCATCGGCTTGATAGCTATGTCTTGTTCATCTATCTTACTAAAATACATATCATCTCTAAACTTATCCCAATGTCCTGATGTAACCCATAGATCTTTATTGAGCATTAGAGGTGTCATTACTTCTCCGTAGTTTCTTTTCTCGTTTTCTTTTCTAACAAAATCTTTAAGTTCATTAAAAATAATTGTCCCTTTAGGATGCCAGAAAGGGAAGCCGGGACCTTCTTTGTGGAAAGAAAATAAGTCTAGTTCTTTACCTATCTTTCTGTGGTCTCTTTCTTCTGCTTCTTTTTGCATCTCAATATACTCGTCTAGCTCTTCTTTGTTTTCAAACGCTACACCATAGATACGAGTGAGCATTGTGTTTTTTTCGTCACCTTTCCAGTATGCGCCGGCGACTTTTGTAAGCTTGAACGCCTTTGGGTCGATATCGTTTGTTGATTTCACGTGAGGACCGCTACAAAGATCTATAAAATCACCAGACTGATAAAAGCTTAGTTTTTCTCCTTGTTCTTTTAGTTCGTCCATAAGTTCGTGTTTGTAGGGTTGATCCTTGAACTTATCACGCATATTTTCAAGACGTTCAAATTCAAGGTTTTGTTTTATATAATGTTTTATCTTTTTCTCAAGTTTTGGTAGATCTTCTTCTCCAATATGTTTAGAGAGTTCAAAGTCGTAGTAGAAGCCATTCTCAATAGTTGGACCTATGGCAAGCTTAGCTTGAGGGTCATCTTCAACCACTGCCATAGCAAGCAAGTGAGCAAGCGAATGCCGAATATTATCTATTTTAGAATCTTTTTCCATTAGCTAATAATAGCATATTTTGTATAATGTTGTGAATTATAGCTGTTTATGATATTGTTTTGTAGGAAAATTGAAACCTTTATAGATTGGAAGGAGAAAAAAAATGAACAGAGAAGATGTCTATAAACTTCTAAAAGAGTATAGGAAAGATCTTAATAATACTGTAGAGCTTGAGGATCTTGAAGAAAGGCGTAGTAAATTAGAAAAGATTTCTCAACAGTTAGGATTATTATTGATAAATATTCCTATAAAAGAAATTACACCTATATTATTTAATACTATTGAGCTATTTTATAATGACATTCTTAAGAGAATTTGGGATACGAAATAATAAATTATTTTGTGTCCCTTTTTTCATTTTAAACAGCAAAACCAACCGGTCTAGTTAACTAGACCGGTTATCTTTCAGCATAACTAGTCCAGTTAACTGGACTAGTTATGCCTGGCTTTCGCATAGTCAAGTAGGTGGTCTAAACTTTGCTTAGGACATCTCGATCCATCGCTTCTCAAGGTCGCACCTTTCATATTTGCGGAAAAAGGTCTGCACCTCGAGGAGCTTTGGAGCGAAGCGGAAAAGCGGGAAGAGGTCAGTCCTTAGGGAGCAAACCTGCAAGGAACGACCTTTTCCCGCGATACAACAAAAAAGTTGGACGTCGCACGTCCAACTTTTATAATTCTTTAACTGCCTCTGCGAGGATACTGATCCCGCCGTTACGAGTGGAGATCTTACCTTTTATGGCGATGCATTTTTCTTGTTCTATAAGTGCTTTATATTTTGCAAATGTTTCTGGGAAGAATACTGCTTCTATATTGTCGCTCATATCTGCAACTCTTACAAATGCCATTTGATCACCTTTTTTAGTAAGTATTGGCTTCATTTCTTCTACTATTCCTGATACTACTACTGTCATGCCATTTCGCATCCTCTCTTTGGTATATTTTATTTCTTTATATTTATTTTTGAGTTTTTCTTTGTGTTTGTCAAGCGGGTGTCCAGAGATGTAAAGTCCGAGAAGTTCTTTCTCCCAGAAAAGTTTGTCACTCTGGCTTGCAGGCTCTGATTTCTCAAGGTTAAGTTTTGCAGGTACGCTGTCTTCAGGGAGTGCTCCAAAAAGAGAATCGTGAGTGTTGTCCATTTCAGAATGTTCCTTATTAAATTGAAGTAAATATTCCATATTAAATAGCATTTCACCGCGTTCACCAAATTCGTCAAGTGCTCCTGCTTTGATAAGTGCTTCTAGGGATTTTTTATTTAAATTTTTGTTCTGTATTCTCTCTAGGAAGTCTGCTAAAGATTTAAACTTACCTCCGCCAGCTGGCGGATTTTCTCGCTCGTTAATTATAAAGTCTCCAATACCTTCACCAAAGTTTTTAATAGAACTAAGTCCAAAACGAATACTTTCTCCAACTACAGTAAAGTCTCCAAAACTCTCATTAATATTTGGTGGAAGCACA
Source organism: Parcubacteria group bacterium (assembly GCA_016784285.1). Lineage (GTDB taxonomy): Bacteria > Patescibacteriota > Minisyncoccia > Phycocordibacterales > UBA2163 > UBA2163. Next base: position 3,108 of record JADHUX010000002.1, on the reverse strand, counting down.
GGTATTTTCATTCTCTTAAGTTCATTAATACTCTCTGAAATCTTGTCTACATCTCCAGAATCAGCGGTTAGTACAGCCGCCATATATTCAATAGGAAAGTTAGCTTTCATATATGCTGTTTGATACGCTACTTTTCCATAGCTAGCAGCATGAGCTTTGTTAAACCCATAAGCTGCAAAGGGTTCTATAAGCTCCCATATCTTTTCTGCTTTTTGTTTTGTAGTGCCGTTATCTATAAACCCTTTTATAAGTTTTTCTTTTTCTGCTGCCATCACTTTAGGGATTTTCTTACCCATAGCTTTTCGGAGTTTGTCTGCTTCTAGCCAAGAGTATCCACCAAGCTCTATAGAGATCATAAGCACATCGTCTTGGTATGTAATAACTCCATATGATTGATCTAAGATATCTTTCATTCGTGGATCAGGATATGTAATAAGTTTTGGATTTTGTTTTCTTTCAATATAAGAGGGGATTGACTCCATAGGTCCAGGTCGATAGAGTGCTACCATAGCATTAATATCTGTTATTTTAGAAGGTCTTAGGTCTTTAAGGTAGCGCGTCATACCTGCGCCATTGAGTTGGAAGAGGCCCATAGTCTCACCACGAGCTAACATTTCAAATGTTTTTTTATCATCAAGTGGAATATTTTCTATATCTATATCTACATTATGAAATTTTTTAGCACGTCTTACAGCGTCAGCTAAGATCGCTAAGTTTTTTATACCAAGAAAATCAAACTTCAAAAGCCCAGCATCTTCCACGGCATGCATGTCGTATTGAGTTACGATCTTCCCACCTTTAGGGTCAAGCTGGAGTGGTACAAAGTCAGTAAGATCAGTAGGGGAGATCACAACCCCTGCAGCATGGATGGAGATATGCCTTGCATTACCTTCTATCTTTTTTGCCATATCTATAATCTCTTTTACATCATTTTCTTTTTTGTAAAGCTCTTTTAATTCAGGTGTGATCTTAAGTGCGTGGTCTATCGTCATAGGGAATCCTTGTGAGCCCATAGGGATGAGTTTGGCTATCTGGTCACCAGTATTATATGGATGTCCAAGTGCACGAGCGATGTCACGTACTGAGCCACGTGCTGCCATTGTTCCAAATGTACCAATTTGTGCTACCTTTTCTTCACCGTATTTATCTTTTGCATATTGGATTACTTCGTCACGTCTGTTGTCAGCAAAGTCCATATCAATATCAGGGGCTGAAGGCCTCTCTGGATTTAGGAACCTCTCAAATGGTATTTTATATTCTACAGGATTTACATTTGTAATATTTGCAAGGTAAGTCACAATAGAGCCTGCTACAGAGCCACGAATTGTTGTAAGAATGTTATTCTCATGAGCAAATCTTAGAAGGTCTCCCACCACTAAGAAGTACGGAGAATAGCCTTTATCCTTAATTATTTTAAGTTCGTACTCTATTCTGTCTTCAACTTCTTTCGTTTTTTCTATCTTTCGTCGTTCAATCCCTTTATAAACTATCTTGCGTAATTCTTCGTCATAAGTTTCACCACTTTCTACTTTAAGATCTGGAAATACCCATTTACCAAGATCAAGCTCGACATTACACATGTCTGCTATTTTGACGGTATTCTCAAGTGCATTTGGAGTATCTTTAAAATATTTCTCTGCTGTTTTTTGATTTATAAAAGAAAAATCTTCATCGCCATCATATCCAAAGTCTGAATTAGTCTGGATCTTCATCACAGTTTCACGAGTTTTTGCATCTTCTGCTTTTAAATAATACACATCGTGAGCTGCGACAAGTTCAGTGTCAGAGTCTTGAGAGAGTTTTTTTATTTTTTCTTGAACTTCCTGATGACCTTCTATCTCTGGGTGGTGAGTGATCTCTAAATATACATTATCATTCCCAAAAGTATTTTTATACCATTCTAATTTCTCCTTTGCTTTTTCTTCGTCCTTTTCTTTGAGCGCTACAGTTGTCTCACCTGAAAAAGAAGGAATTATTGCAACAAGTCCGTCAGAGTATTTTTCTAAAAGTTCTTTATCAACTCTTGGTTTATAGTAAAAGCCTTCCAATTGCGAGCAGGTGACAAGCTTAAGTAAGTTTTTGTATCCAGCATTGTTCTTGGCAAGCAGCACCAGTCTAGATCGTTTATTATCAATCCGCGCTTCTTTGTCGTGACGTGTTCGCACTGCTACAAATGCATCAACACCTATGATAGGCTTTATATCTGCATCTTTACAAGCTTTATAAAACTCTATAGCTCCGTATAAGTTGCCACTGTCAGTGAGTGCAAGAGAGGGCATATTTGCTTTTACAGCGGAGTTTATAAGATCATCAATCTTAGGTAGTGCATTAAGCAATGAGTAATGACTATGTGTATGAAGATGGACAAATTTAGACTTTTCTTGAGACATAATTGTACCTAGTATATCATATGAATATGAAAGAAATAGAACGAAAAAAGAGAATACTAAAACTCAACAATGTTCTCAAAAGGTTATTTCCAGATGCTAAAATAGCCCTTAAATACAAAACTAATTGGGAGCTACTGGTAGCTGTAGTACTTTCTGCACAATCCACTGACAAGCAAGTCAATAAAGTAACGGAAAAGCTCTTTAAGAAATATAAGAGCTTTGAGGATTATCTGAAAGTAGATGTCAGAGAATTTGAAGAGGATATAAGATCTACTGGATTTTACCACACTAAAGCAAAGAATATCTTAGCAACTGCAAAGATCATAAAAGAAAAGAATAAAAGCAAAGTGCCAAACACAATGCAAGAGCTCACAGAGCTTAAAGGAGTAGCTCGTAAAACTGCAAATATTATTTTAAGTAATGCATTTGGGAAAGTGGAGGGGATAGCGGTTGACACTCATGTAAGGCGATTTGCACTTAAGTTTGACCTGACAGATAGTCGTGACCCCAAAAAGATAGAGCAAGACTTGATGGCGATACTACCGAAGACTCAGTGGGCAAACTTTTCATACAGAGTCATAGAATACGGCAGGCAAGTTTGCACAGCGCGCAAACATGAGTGCCTAGGTCATCCGCTTACAAAAATATATACAAAAGCGGCAAATATTTGGCCACGTGCAAAATAAAATATCGTACTTCTACTTAATGCTATAGCACA